>CAKRVL010000057.1 GCA_934408705.1 uncultured Blautia sp.
ATGATTATACCCTATTGTCTTTTTTCTTCGTTTTTTCCCTGATTTTCCCAAACTTCCTGCCTCTTCTCATCTGCAAATATTCTCCAATACTATTTTTGCACTGATTTGCAGATTGCCTAACCAAAATTTTACAACGTTTATCCAAAAATAGCAACCGATTTATATATTTTTTTGAAATTTTTTTTACAAATCTGACAGGTATTTCCAGCGTTATATAGCATATTTTTTCAAATCCCGGTTTTATTGTCAGATATGTAAGAAACGCCCCGGACACCATACCCAAAAACAGAAAATTCCGCAGGATTCCCTGGTTTATCCGGTAGATTCTGACAAAAGCCAGCAATGCCACTGCCAGCCAGTAAAAAAGGTCAAAAATGCCCTCTGCTGCCGGACTATGGGGAATGATCCGCCGGATTACCAGGATCAGGCTATAACAAAGCAAAAGCGCTGCTCCTCCGGCAAAGGACTGCAAAAAAAGCCAGACTTCATTCCAGATATACGCACTCATCGCCTAACGAAACAGCCTTTTTAATAATGGTTCTTCTCTTGGGGAATCCTTAGACAAATAGATAAGAGAATCCACATGTCCGGCAAGAGCAGCTTCTCCTTTTTCCAGATCCAGTCCCTTCACCTGAAGACCGCTGCCACGGATCTGCAGTCTTCCATCGGCAGTCTGCAGAAGGATTTCTTTCTCATCAAAAGAGACTACATCCTTTACTCCTGTGACAAATGCTTTCTTCCTGTTATCCAGCGTCAGCCTATGGGAAATGCCAGTGACTTTATCCTCCAAATCCCTCTCTCCCGAATATGTGGGTTCACAGATAATCTATGAAATTTTCTATCAAAATATAACAAATCAGATGTATTTGTACAGACTTTCAACTTCCTCTTTCTTTACAGTTTCCTTCACATCCAGCACTTCTACCTTCACATTACGGCTTCCAAACTGGATTTCAATAGTGTCCCCTGTCTTCACCTGAACAGACGCCTTGGCCGGCTTTTCGTTCACAAGTACCCTTCCTGCATCGCAGGCCTCATTGGCTACAGTTCTTCTCTTGATCAAACGGGATACCTTCAAAAATTTGTCTAATCTCATATTCTTCTCCTGGATTTCTACTAAAAAAAGAGGGAACCCGAAAAAGTTCCCCCTGGCAAAAGCCTTCTCTATTATGCATTTACCATATCTTTTAAAGCCTTACCAGCTTTAAATTTCGGAGCCTTGGAAGCTTCGATCTTCATGGTCTCACCAGTCTGAGGATTTCTTCCCTCTCTGGCAGCTCTCTCGCTGACTTCGAATGTACCAAAGCCAACTAACTGAACCTTCTCACCTTTTTTCAGTTCTTCTGATACTACGTCGATGAATGATTTTAAAACAGCTTCAACGTCCTTCTTGGACAGATTGGTTTCTTTCGCCATAGCTGCTACTAATTCAGTCTTGTTCATGGTGTTTCCTCCTATAAAGATTCTTCTATCTATATATATACCTTTTGCCCTGTATTGTCAAGGTTTTTGCATCAGAAATGGGATTTTCCAAAACATTTTTCCGGGAAAGTTTCCCATATTTCTCTCTGTGCAATTACCCTTTTCAGCTTTTCTGTATTCTTCGCGGATATCCAGGCTTTATTATGGGAAAAATAATAATTTGCCAGTTTCCAGTATTTTTCCGGGTAGGTAAAACGGATTTTCAGATTCTGCCATTCAGCAGAAGATATGGGCCGTATTTTGTCATACTGTTCCAGTATCCTGCCTGCCAGTGCAGTATCCCAGCTGTATTTTTCCAATATCTTTCTCATAAAGCAATACAGATCCCCAATCTGCACATCAAAGCCAAAATGATTAAAATTCGTTACTGCCGCCTGCCCTTTTCCAAGAATCACATTGTGCTGGTTAAACTCACCGTGACACACAGCTCCCTCTTCCAGCACTTTTTCCCGCAATGCACTGTACTCAGACTTCTGAAGCATTTCCAGTGCCTTTTCCCCTTTTTCCAGAAACCACTGTACACTTCCCAGAAATTCTTTTTCAAAGGACACACTTGCCCCTTTCTGACGGATAAACTTGCGGATTTTACGGATTTCCTGGTTATGTCTTATATACTCCTCTGAAAGCGGGCGCGTTACATAGCCCTGTTCCACAGGCAGCTTCATGGACTTATGTATTTTTGCCAGTGTCTGCACACTTTTCAGAATGTCCTCTCTGGATTTTGTATCACATTCTCTTCCCTCGAACCAGTGCTGCAGTGTATAAGGGATATTATCCTTGTCTCTGGTGATCAGAGAACCTGTCTGATTTTCCAGGAACGTATCTACCTGGCAGCCTTCTTCTGACATTTTCTTTAACAATTCCTGCTGAACAAGCAGCTTCTTCTCTGAGCCGTGAAATTCCTTCAGAAGCAAAATTCCTTGTTCCGTGCGGCATATCAGAGCCCCTCGTGTCCGGGCTGAGGACTTGGCCTCTATTCCATACTGGTTCAGGGTGCTAAGACCATAATCATACAATAAAAATCCCCCCGTCACTCACATAAAAGCATCTTCAGATACCTTCTATCTTATGAGTGGGAGGGATATCTTATTCTAACTATAGTTTACTAAGGTTGCAACCCCTGTATATTGCCTTATCAGCCATTATTTTCCTGCAAATGCTAGCTCCAGCAGTTTTTCCTTCTCATTCAGCTGTGGATTCTCCAAAACCGCATCAAGAAGCTCGTGGAGCACATTTCCCATTTCCTTTCCAGGCTTCATACCAGCTGCGATCAGGTCGCTTCCTGTAACTGCCAGTCCCTTCATGGAAACACACTCTCCTCTTTCCATGATTTCTTCGAAGGTCTTTCGCACTCCGGCCTGGCGGGCTGTTTTTTCTTCCATGCGATAATCGCTTTTCGCTTTGTTGTCTGCGTACTGAACCTCCATCCACATGGGAAAAAGATCTTCTCCAATCACATTCACTGCCTTACGCACATCAGCGGGAGCCGCAGTGGGGCGCAGATCATGCCATCTGATCAGACGACATGCCTTTGCAATAGTGTCATTATCGAACTTCAAACGGCGAAGGATATTCTTGGCCATTTTTTCACCTTCAAGGGCGTGTGTTTTGAAATGATCTCTGCCATTTTCATCTGTTTTTCGCACTACAGGCTTGGCAATGTCATGAAGCAGCATAGTAAGCCGCAGCACCTTATCCTCACGCACGTATAAAAGACTATTAAGGATGTGCTCTCCAACGTTATAGCAATGATGGGGAGTATTCTGCGGTGTCTCCATGCAATGATCAAATTCCGGCAAAAATTCCTTTGTAACTCCGGCTTCGTAGGCGATCCTCAGATAATCCGGATGGGGAGATACCAGAAGCTTCACAAGCTCTACCTGGATCCGTTCTGCACTTACATGCTTCAGATTGGGAGCTAACACTGAAAGTGCTGCTCTGGTCTTCTCCTCCAGGGAAAAGCCCAGCTGGGCAGAAAACCGTACTGCACGCATGATTCTGAGAGCATCCTCTGTGAAACGCTCCAAAGGATTGCCAACACAGCGGATCACTTTATTTTCCAGGTCATTTTGTCCCTGAAAAAGATCCACCAGCCCCTTTTTCGGATTGTAAGCCATAGCATTGATAGTAAAATCCCTGCGCTTCAGATCCTCCTCAAGACTGGCTGTAAAGGTTACCTCCTTCGGGTGGCGTCCATCCTCATACTCACCGTCCACACGGTAAGTAGTAACCTCGAACCCATCCTTATCCATCATTACGGTCACAGTGCCATGGGCAATCCCAGTGTCCACAGTCCTGCGGAACAATTCCTTCACCTGTTCCGGATTGGCTGAGGTAGTGATATCCCAGTCATTTGGAGTCCGCCCCAGAAGGACATCCCGGACGCAGCCGCCTACTGCATATGCTTCGTAGCCGGCCTCCTCCAAAGTATTTATAATACTTTCAACCTTTTGCGGGATTTCAAAATACATATTTTTTGTCATTAATATGCGCGTCCCCAGTATACCATCTTCTTAGCTGGCTTTCCGCAGCATACACATACATCACTTAAATGCTCCTGCTCAAATGGCATACATCTGGAAGTTGCCTGAACATCTTCCTTGATCTTATCCTCGCACTCGCGGTTACCACACCACATAGCCTTAACAAAGCCTGGCTTTGTGTTGATAGTCTCCTTGAATTCCTCATAATTTGTTGCCACGTAAGTATGAGCATCTCTGTGAGCTCTTGCGCGCTCCAGCATTTCCTTCTGCATAGTATCCAGGACTTCCTGAACCTTAGCTGCAAGCTCTTCGAACTTCACAACATATTTCTCTCTGGTATCTCTTCTGCAGATAACAGCCTGTCCATTTTCGATATCCTTCGGACCGCATTCGATTCTCACCGGAATACCACGCATTTCCTGCTCTGCAAATTTGAATCCAGGACTCTTGTCTGTTACGTCTGCTTTTACACGGATTCCGGCTGCTTTCAGAACCTGTGTCAGCTCATCAGCCTTTTCCAGAACTCCCTCTTTTCTCTGCTGGATCGGAATCACAACAGCCTGAACCGGAGCAATTCTTGGCGGAAGTACAAGTCCGCTGTTGTCACCATGAACCATGATCAGTGCACCGATCATACGGGTTGTCATTCCCCAGGATGTCTGATGTACATACTGAAGCTGATTGTTCTTATCTGTGTACTGGATGCCAAATGCTCTTGCAAAACCATCGCCAAAGTTATGGCTTGTTCCAGACTGAAGAGCCTTTCCGTCATGCATCAGAGACTCAATAGTATATGTTGCCTCAGCACCGGCAAATTTTTCTTTCTCGGTTTTCTGGCCTTTAATAACCGGAATTGCAAGCACTTCCTCACAGAAATCTGCATACAGATTCAACATCTGAATTGTACGCTCTTTTGCTTCCTCAGCTGTTGCATGAGCGGTGTGACCTTCCTGCCATAAAAACTCACGGGAACGAAGGAACGGACGGGTTGTCTTCTCCCAGCGGACTACAGAGCACCACTGGTTATATACCTTCGGCAGATCTCTGTGGGACTGGATCTCTTTCTGATAGAAATCACAGAACAGTGTCTCAGATGTAGGACGTACACAAAGACGCTCCTGAAGCTGATCAAGTCCACCATGTGTTACCCATGCAACCTCCGGTGCAAATCCCTCTACGTGATCCTTCTCTTTGTCAAGAAGGGATTCCGGAATAAACATTGGCATATATACATTCTCTACGCCAGTTTCTTTGAATCTGCGGTCAAGCTCTTTCTGGATATTCTCCCAGATAGCATATCCTGCAGGTTTAATTGCCATACAACCTTTTACGCTTGTATAGCCACAAAGCTCAGCTTTTTTTACAACATCGGTATACCACTGTGCAAAATCCACATCCATGGAAGTGATAGCTTCTACCATTTTCTTTTCTTTTGCCATGATTTTTTCTCCTTTTCATTTTTATACATTTATGACAGGGACATTGCGGAGTAGCTTCCCATTACATAAAAAAAGCCCTCCATCCCTGTAAAAAGGGACCGAAAGGCTTCGGCGGTACCACCCTGATTAGCACCGGATTAACAGAAATATCTTTCCAGATCATATTCCACTGCTCACTCAACATCCCGATAACGCAGGACACACGCCGCACTTCAATTGTACGGAGCTCCGAGGCCGGTTCCATGACTTGCGCACAAAATCCTCACACCAGTGCCTTTCAGCTTGGATTTCTCTCTGAGATTGCTCCTCATGTACTATTCTCTTCATCGCTGTTACATTATTAATTCTTGTTTATTCTATGCGATATTTTTCCACATGTCAAGTGCCCAAATGTAAAAAAGAACCGGATAAATGGTGTTTATCCGGCCTTTTCTCTTATTTCAGCGTAAACAGACTTTCTATTACGTTCTTTTTCTCAAACTGGTTGTTATATTCCAGAATCTTATACTCATTCAGCATAGCACTGTATTTTTCAGGAAGCTCATCGTCTGCATACCAGTTTCCATCTTTGTCACACACAGCACCTATTCCGATAATAGGCAGCTCTTCCTTCATATTCATCAGGAACTGATTATACTCTGGCATTTCCAAACCGGCCAGCTGAAGTATATAGCTTCCAAGATAATTACAGCTAAAATCCTCCTCCACTGTATCAGAAGGATAGTTAGTCCATATCACATATGGAGTAGTATATGTCTGCTGGCTTTCCACCAGACCAAGCTTCTGTCTGTTGCTTCCCAAAACCTCAGCCATAAAGCCTTCCTCGATCTTCGGCCAGTGATCACCAAACATTACTATCATGGTAGGCTCTTCTACCTTCTGGAAATATTCCACCAATTCCTTGAAAGCAGAATCAGACTCTCTTGCAAGAGACAGATAGGTTTCCGCAAGTGGATATTCCTTTTTGTAATCCAGCTTAACAGAAGGCTTGAAGTTTGATTCATCTGTAGCAGTATATCCGCCATGGTTCTGCATAGTGACACAGAAAGTAAACAGCTTTTCATCTGTGCTCTTTTCCTCATAAAGACTGATGATTTTCTCAAAAGCAGCCTTATCGCTGACATAATTGCGAAGCAATTCCCTATGCTCATCCCCCCAGTTTTCCAGACTGATAAATTCATCAAAGCCCATATAAGGATAAACTAAAGCTCTGTTCCAGTTATTTGCCTTATTAGGGTGCATAGCAATTGTGTAATACCCCTGAGATTTCAGAATATCTGCCATGCCGTATTCCGGATCACGGACATACAGCTGGTACGGGACACTTCCAGATGGCAAAAAGCTCATACTGTTTCCTGTAAGTGCCTCATATTCAGAACGGGCCGTATTGCCTCCAAATGTAGGAACATGTACCTGTCCATGTTTTACATTTTCATTAAGACTTCTGATAAACGGAAGGATCTCAACATTTGATTTTACATCTCCCACACTTTCAAAATCTGTCAGGCTCTCATTCATGATCACAATAATATTAGCAGGAGTTGTAGATACAGTTGAATTGTTTTTTTCAATGTTCTGTGCAAGCTCTTCTACCTTTTCAATAGAATATCCCTCCGGCTGTTCCACATTAAAATACGGAATTTCCCTAAAAAGAGATGATACATACCCCTCTTCCTTATAAATACGATTGATTTTCCAAAGTTTAACCTCACCGACCTTTGCCAGAACCGGCTTCAGTGAAAAGCCCAGAGCCACAACCAGCACTGCCAGAGCCGCAAACCGGAAAATTGTATTTCTTCTGCTTCTTTTTCCAAGCTCGAGCTTCTGGAATTTCAAAGCAAACTCCGCAAATACCAATGCATAGATCAAAGGGATTCCCAGCATTAGCTTAATGGTAAAGTTGTATTCTCCAACAACCTCTGCTGCTGTTCCCATTCCTACAATATCCAGCAGCAGGAATGGTTCACCACGAAATTCCATGACATAATAATTCACTATTGCAAGAACAACAAGCAAATAGCAAAGAGCTGACGTTGCAATATTCACCTTACGGCATATGATTATCAGCAGGATAAAAATAACCGTATAAATGCTCAGATTTAAAAGCAGATCTGATGTTTTCAAGGTCAATGATGACTTTACAAGCCTAAGAAAAGTAGCAGTTGCCTTATTTCTGTATCCGGACAGCCATGTAACCATCTGAACAAGCATCAATACAATCCCTGGAGTAAGCACCAAAAGCAGAATATCCCCTGCCTTCAGAAATGCAGTCTCTTTTATTGCATTGCAGAGCCTGTCTCCCCAGAATAGAAGTGCGAGAAATAAAATATTTCCTATTACAATTAAAAGTATCTTATTAATATTTTCTCTGGAAATCCCATTTTCTGTACTTGAAAAAGTATAAATCACCAGACCATCTATAAGCAGCAGCAAAGCAAGATTAAGGATCTGCCCCAGTGTCTGCTTCCAGCCCCCTCGCTTCTTATCACTTATATTTTCTTTTGTATTTTCCACAATAAACCTCTTTTTCTTATACTGTCAGCGATATCTCGCGGCCGGTTCTCTTATATTTATAATAGCGCACACCGGCTGAATCAAGCATTCTCTTAGAGGCAAGAACGGATGGAGTAGATGCATATTTGTCACAGTCATAAACCAATGTCTTGATTCCCGCCTGGATGATTGCCTTGGCACATTCATTACACGGGAAAAGAGTGACATATATCTTGGCGCCCTCAAGGCTTCCTCCCCGATAGTTCAAGATAGCATTCAGTTCACTATGAGTCACATACAGATACTTGGTATCCAGTGGTTCTCCTTCTCTTGCCCATGGAAATTCATCATCTGAGCACCCCTTCGGAAAACCATTATAGCCCATGGAAAGGATCTTGTTATCCTCACTGACAATACATGCTCCCACTTGTGAGTTTGGATCCTTAGAACGCATACCGGAAAGCATGGCAACTCCCATAAAATACTCATCCCAGGTAAGATAGCCCTCACGCTTATGATTCAGGATCCCAGCTGCGCTTGCAGGCACCATCTGCATATTTTCAGTATTTTTCTGCTCTGTATTTCCCATAGAAGTGCTCTCCTTCCTATTCTGTTTCAATCTGGGCAATTCTGCGAATATGTCTTTCATCTCCTGAAAACGGAGTATTCAGGAAAGTATCTACAATTTTAACTGCCAGCCCAGGACCAACTACACGGCCTCCCAAAGCCAGAATATTGGCATCATTATGAAGTCTTGTCGCTTCTGCTGTAAAACAATCTGTACATACTGCTGCACGGATTCCCTTGATCTTATTTGCTGTAATAGAGATTCCAATACCTGTTCCACATACAAGGATACCAAGCTCACATTCTCCATCCAAAATGCCGTGTGCAACCTTTTTTGCATAAATAGGATAATCTGTGGACTCTGTGCTGTAACAGCCGTAATCTTTGTATTCGATTTTCTTCTCTTCCAGATATTTGATGATCTCCTGTTTCAATTCAAATCCGCCGTGGTCACTACCTAATGCTACTTTCATTTTATTCTCTCCCTACATTAATTATTTTATGTCCGGCTGCCTTTAAAAGCCGGTTCATGATTGCCTGTCCCATCTTTGGGGTATAAAAGGCTTCTGAATATATTTTGCTCACCTGGCACTGGTCAAACTCTCTCAGTACCTCATAAAGATTGTGGGCAATGGTTTCTTCTGCCTCCCTGCTTCCGATGCACTTCACTGTGCCAAGAGGATATCTTGAAAGAGTCTCTTCCGTAGCAATCACTCCTGACTGCAGCCCTTTCTCCTGATCCTCCTTTACAAACTGATTGATGGCATTTATCACATCCTCAGTTGCACCTTCCACAATAGCAAGATCTGCCTTTGGTGCATAATGACGGTACTTCATTCCCGGTGCTTTGGGATGGACCTTACTGTCAGGCTTGATCAGCCCCTTATCCATCCGTACTTCTCCCAGAACCTGCTGAAGCATTTCCAGAGAAATATATCCTGGTCTTAAAACCACAGGAACTGACTCTGTAAAATCCACAATAGTAGATTCCAGCCCGATTCCCACAGGACCACCATCAATGATCATATCAATAGCATCTCCCAGATCCTCCTCTACATGCTGGGCAGTAGTAGGACTCGGTCTGCCGGAGGTATTAGCACTTGGTGCTGCAACATATCCACCAGCATCACGGATCAGCTCCGCTGCCACAGGATCGCTTGGAAACCGCACTGCCACACTGTTAAGGCCTCCGGTTGTCTCCAACGGAACCAGCTCTGATTTTTCAAAAATCATGGTGAGAGGACCTGGCCAGAATTTCTCAGCCAGAAGCTTTGCCTTCTCCGGTACCTCCTTGACAATAGGATACAATGCCTCAAGCTCTGCAATATGCACGATCAAAGGATTGTCAGAGGGACGCCCCTTAGCCGCATAAATTTTCCTGGAGGCCATAGGATCAAGAGCATTTCCGCCAAGACCATAGACAGTCTCCGTAGGAAAAGCTACCAGACCTCCCTGCTTCAATATTTTTCCGCCTCTGGCAAGAGCCTCATGATCAATTTTCTCTGCCGTCATGGCTATAATTTCTGCTTTCATTTTCATCCAGCTTTCTTTTTGATTTTCAGCATTTCTAACTATAACACCAGTTCTGAATTCGTGTCAATCCACCTTGACAATATATGTTCCTGAATCTTCGTCCATAAACATAATTTCTCCGAGGGACTGAAGCAGCTCATTATTCAAAGTATCCTCGTACTTTTCTTTTTCCTTGGAACCTACAAAAATATAAGAAACATCATATTCGTTGAGAAGGTTTCTCACCTGGAGCTCGTCCTCTGAAGTATAGATTGCTGCAATATCATCTCTCTTTCTATTCAGGTCATCAGTGTCATTTCTCCACAACCATTCGTGAACATACCAGCCCAGAATGGTAGGCAGGCCGGTGGATGCCGATACACGCTCATAACCTGTATAGCTGTCTCCATTTGCCTCCAATACAACAGGCGCCCCTTTTATATTCTCCTTCAGCCACTGAATAGCTGCTGCATCCTCTGGAAAATCTGTTTCCAGATATCCCAATGCATAGAGTCCCTGATACTTAGATGTATCCAGCACATTTCCAAACCATGAATCTACGCTTATTCCAAAATACCCCACTGTCCAGGTCAGGAAAAACAGACAGATTCCGGAAATTATTTTAAACAGCTTCTGCTTCGATACCACAAGCAATCTGAAAATTCCATATCCCATTGTCAGCGCAAATATAATATATGCCTGGTAAGTAAGCTTAAACATGGTGTTTGCTCTGGCATTTCCATTCTCGTAAATATCACGTACATAAACCAGCTCCGGGATCACAACCAGACCAATAGCACAAATTCCTAAAAGAATAGCAAAAAGATCAGCTGTCCTGATTGCTTTCATTAACCGATAAAGACTCTTATGCTCCATATTCCGAAGCTTTTCCCATAAAATAGCTGCTATGAACGTAATGACAAGAACTGCCGGCAATCCCCAAAGTACCATAAGCTGATAAAAATACGAATGGTATTTTGCAATTCCCACGCCATCTACCATAGTATCAAACTGTAAAGTAAATGGCAGGATCACCAGATAAGCGATCAGATAGATCTCCAGCATCTGCGCCACAGTCACTGCCAGAATTTTTTTTATTTTACCCTGGAATCTGATAATGTTTGCAAATAAAACTGTTCCCAGGGTGACTGTATAATAAATAACAAAGTCCCAGAAGTTTGTCCACTGGAACATTCCCAGGATCACGCTTACCACCAGCAGATGTGGCATGAAAAGCTGCTCCTTCCAGAAGCCCTTTTCTTTCATGGTAACATCCACAGGTACCGTCTTCTTACGAACACCACGAAGCCATACATATAGCAGCGCTATGATCAGTAGCACAAACATAATATTTACCACATGGGCATGAAGATCTCCCAGTATAAAAGAATAACAGGGAAACTCATGTATGGTACGGTCTTCTTCCCGATAAGGATTATATCCGATATAACGGGTTGCATCCGGAAACCAGTAGCTGCTCACTTCCTGTCCCGTAAGCTTCTCTATCAGTGGAATGATCCTTGCATAGATAACATAATGCATATTTCCGGCAATGGAAACAGCTGTACCCGCTGTTACTCCGGCTGCAAAAGGAATCCCTCTCATGATCCTTTCACTTTTTAGCTGTCCCTTCATCCTGTCTGTCATCATCTGATAAACCAAGGAAAAAGGCATTATGAATGCAAGTCCCGCTACAAAGGTACGCATAAGATTATATGTCAGCTCTACCTTCGTATGGGAAAGCTTGGTGAGAAATACTGCAAAATACTGCCCGCCATAGTAATAATTAATGTGTCCCTGGGAATACCACAGATCCCTTGCCGGAAGCACATTACTTCTCATCATGGCTTCCATGAAGCCATAATCCATAAACTTCTCTGTTCCATATGCCGCCGGATGAAAGCCTGCCAGATAAGTCCACATAAGGAATGCAGCGAAAAACAGCATTTCCTCCCAGTAGATCAGTGAAATATTATCCACAGGAAAACATTCAAGCTTTTCCCTTGACTCCTTCTTAAGCAAAAACAGACAACTTACTGCACAAGCTATGGTCACACCCACACAGGTCAGAGTGTGAAAGGGAACCAGTCTGATTGACACCAACAGCCAGGTAATAAATCCAGTGGCAGCAATAGCAAGAACTTTAGAAAAGATCCAGCCCTTGTCTTCAAATCGCCAGAACAGCCTTCCGGTAACCGGCATTGCCGCAAAGCCCATCACCGCTGCCAGAAGCCACCATGTCCAGAAAGTCCATACGTCTCCTTTCAGCAGAAATGCAGATAAACCAAGCATCACAGCGGATAGCACCAGCTTGATTATCATTTGTATATTAAATATTTTCTTACTGTTCTGTTCCATAAATTCTAATTCTCCCATCATCTGACTGATACTTTAAAGGGTATGTATCCGCTATCACATCCTCACGACATTCATTCTCCTCAAATGTCATTCCATCCTCAAAAAGGATATATGTAATCTTTTCTTTCTGTACCGTTTCTCTTAAAGTTTCCTGATTGTCAGTAGTATAAATCTTTACCGCCTGATCCTTTCTGTAAGCTGTATCATAGCCTGCCGACCAGGCATAATAAGGCCATCCCAGATACAACATTACTCCGGACATGGTCACCTCATTCAGGCTGTATTCCGGTGTCAGGATCAAATCATCCTTCTCCAGATTATCAGAAAGCCAGGCTGTTACACTGCTATTTAGGTCTACTGCAAGCCGATGCCCTGAATCATTATCCTTTAAGATAACTACAAAGTCATAAATGCCGGTTACAGTCAGGCTAAGTGCCAAAACCATTCCCAGAATTTTCCCCGTAATACGCCATCTGTTCCACAACTGATACACAGCCTCCGCCCAGAAAACAGTAAGAAACCCATAAGCAATCATAATATATTTATGATTTACCCCTATATCCGGTGTAAGAGAAAACAAAAATGCAAAACATACAGGAAAAAGCATGCTGACAGCTGCTGCCCTCTCCCTTCTTTTCAGGAAAAAGCAAAGCAGAAGCACTCCCAGAAAGACAATGCCGCTGATTTCAAACAGATAAGCAGCCACTCCGGCAACAGATTTATCTTCTGCCAGAAATCCCCAATATATGGAAGGAGATACAATGCTTCCATTTACAAATACCTTAGACTGGACTTCTGAAAGCAGCACAGTCACAGCTGCCAGGATCAGATAATCCAGCTTTCCATCAGAAAAAACGGCAAATCCCATAAGGATCAGAAGCCCGCCTATTACAGTCGCACCATTCCAGAAGGAACAGCTGCCAAGCAGCACGCCTGCCAGAAGAGCTGTTCCCGGCATCCGGCATCTCCACGCCGCACTGGTAACAAATCGCTTCTTCATCCAGAGAAGACCTTTTTCTTCATGAGCACAGCCAGCCTCCAGTGAATCCATAAAAACCCAGAGTACAATAGCCGTCACCAAAAGTCCGAAGCTTAAATGTCTCTGGTTCAGGTACACATTAAAATTCCAAAATCCCCAGTTCTCGTAGGTAGTATATCCAATAAAACTGGTGTTCTCTGCAAGTGTTTTCCACAAATCACCAGCCTGTATATGCTCGTATGCAAATCGAAAAAAGGCTGTCCCACTGCGAAATACTACAAAAAGCACCGACATAACTCCCACGCTCATTTTTCCGAAAAGGCGCCTGGCCAGAGAATACAACATCATAAAGAAGCACCACAGAGACAGACTGCTTACAATATTATAGGCAAGATCAATCCGTAATCCAAGATACTCCAGGTTTCCGGTAAGGAACTGAAACATAAAATGATATTTCACATCCTCTCCCCCGAAATGAGGATACTGAGTAGGAAAGTTATTTCCCAGGGAAAAGGATCTTATCATAGCAGTATGAGGTGCGTAATCACTGAATACTGAATATCCGGAATATAAATACCCTTCGCTGACATGAAATACATAGAACATGATCCAGGTAATTCCCCAAAGCAATATCAGGAAGAAAAATATCTCCTTCCCTGGCGGAAGCTTATCTCGCAAGCTATCCTCTTTTACTGACAGTGATGTCCTTCTTCTGTAATAACGCAGGAGAAGAAAAACCCCCGCTGCAGTCATCACCACCATATTGGCTCCAAAAAGAGGCTTTCCCGCCTCAGAATATACACTGAGCAGCCATGCCACTATATAAACCGCCCAGGTCATAAACAGCACACCGGAACCAAAGGTTCCTGCAAATATCACCCAAAAAGGCGTGACTCCCTTTTCTCTTATCCTTTGTTCTGACAGAAGCTTTCTGCTGATCTCTCTTCCCAGCAATATTGCCAGAATCAGATATACACATCCTAACATAGTATTCCCTCGCTTCTTTTTTTCCAGTTCAGTATAGCAGAATCGTCTGCTTCTGAAAAGTAGTATCTCAATTCCCGGTGCCATTTATATACTCCGTCACACCATCTGCTATCGCATCTGCCACCTTCTTCTGATATCCATCCTGTGCCAGCTTCCAGGCCTCATCAGGGTTAGTGAGAAAACCACATTCCACAATATTTATAATTCCCGGACTGCGCTTTAAAAGATAATATGTAGTGTTTCCCTTTGCCTCTCTCGGCCTTTCTACCTGAAGATGCTTATTTAATTTTTACTGGAGAAGCTTCGCGAGCCTCTCTCCTTCCATTGAATCCCGGTAATAAAATACCTGTGGTCCCTTCACTCCGGAATCTTCATAACTGTTCTGATGAATACTCACTGTAAGCACGGGCTTTACCTCTCGTATAATAAGTATTCTTTTCTGCATATCCTGTACCTTTTTATTCCTGGCTTCTGGCTCATACAAGCCTTCGTCAGTCTCCCTGGTCATAACGACCTGGAAGCCCTTTTCTTCCAGAGCCTCCTTCACCTTCAAGCCTATGGCAAGATTAAAATCCTTTTCCCGTACCCCATCCAGCCCAATCATCCCCGGATCTGTACCCCCATGCCCACAGTCTACAACAATTATCTTCTTCGGGTTTAATTCTACAGATATAGTAGCTGCTTCTCTTGAGAGAAAATAAAAGCACACCAGCAAAAGGCACCCCATAAGCAGTTCTATTATATGCTTTTTCAATATAAAACACCCCCTGGCATATATACTATATTGTTAAGACTAATTCATCGCCCTTCACATCATGTATATGTCTCAGAGAGTGTTTTTATCATTGATATATTCTAGCAACCTGCTTCTGTTAGATTTACTGCCCAGCGCTTCCTGACAGATTGTCTGTGATCACCTGCCAGATGCCACTATTCTCAAAGCCCAGCTTCCAGGCCGCTACACCTGCAAGGTTATACTTTGGTACCAGCTGTACCTTAGCTGCGATAGACTGGGAATCCTCTATCCATATCTGGTAAGTGCAGCCTTCCTTCTCAAAGCTGCCATAATTCTGGCTTACATCACTGTCCCAGTATACCTGGGCATTGTTTGTATTCACAACCTCCTGTGCGGTATCCATTCCGATAGCCTCACTTGACAGACTGCCTGCCTCTGTTTTCCATAATCTTGTATAAAATGGGACCGCATTGATAACACGCTGAGCCGGAACCTCTGCAATAGTATCTATAACTCCCTGCTCTACCCACGGAAGGGAGGCTACAGAACCAGCTTCCTCAGATCCGACATAGTGCTCATCATATCCCATAATAATCACATAATCTACAACTCTTCCCTGCTCCGCTCTGTCATAATGACTGGTAAAATCCTCCGGAACCGGATTATCCACAGAGAGAACCAGATTATTCTTATGACACTCTATGGAGAGCTCACGCAAAAATTCCAGGAAATGCATCCCCACATCCTCGCTAAGCTGCTCAAAGTCCACATTTATTCCGTCAATTCCTGCATTAACAGCCGCACTTACCAGCTGCGTAATCAGATTCTGTCTGGAGCTTGTCCTGGATAACACTTCATATGTGCTGATATCCTGTGTAAAGTTATCAACAAGTCCCCATACCTTAAGTCCTCTCTCATGGGCAAGTGACACATAGTCCTCTGTAGCATTATTGACGATATTACCGCTATTATCTGATACATAAAACCATGTAGGTGAAATAACATTTACTCCGGTCATATTCTGAATGGAATCAGCAAGTCCCGCATTTGCATCTGTGGACATTACCTGATGCCATACCATGTTAACCGGCTGATCCATAGTAAGATAAGTATACTCTTCACCTACTGCTGCCCTGTCCAAATTCAATGTCTGAACTTCACTTATACTCTTCTTCTCAATGTATCCTATATAACCATCCCAGGTTGCTACCTGATCCCAGTTCTCAAGTTCTTCCATAAGGATAAGAGTATCCCCTTTATTCACTTTGGTAAGAACTTCAGATTTAATGCCACCACGATACCGTACATAAGTATCCTTCTTTACCGTAACAGCATTCACCCCGGAAAAATCCTTCTGGATAGCCACACGGTTCGGCTGCTGATATACATATGTATCCATGTCTGTATAGCGCTTTATAAAATCAAGGCTCAGATAAGCGGTTCCATCCTTCAGCCATACCTCTCCTCCAGCCTCTGCAGATGCAGGAGTATAGACAAGTTCAGAAGGTGTAGCATAGAGTATCTGCTGTCCCTCTTCATCCCAGTAATATCTCTGATTCAGATAAGTATTCACCACATCAATAGGAAGATATGGCTGGTCGCCGGACATTACCGCCCTCTGCTCCAGAATCTGGGTTCCAACTATAAGTACGGCTTCTGAATCGCCAGTCTGTCCATAATATTCTGTTAAATCCATCTTTTTCCTGGTAGGGATCTGACGCAGGATCAGAGTTGTCACAAACCCGAGCACTGCAACAATTGCTATCAGTATACACACCACTACTACAGGATTAATTCTTTTCTTCATAAAATATTTATCCTCTCAGTGTAAGTCTTCTTGCTGCTTCCCACGGACAATTCCGCAGTAGGTAATTATTATATCATGATTCGCACCTCACGGTGCTTGACGCTGCTTCGCAGCTATCATGATCGACATTCGCCGCTCCCGATGAATAAGCTGCGCTTATTCCCGCTCGCTAACGC
>CAKRVL010000058.1 GCA_934408705.1 uncultured Blautia sp.
AGGTGCGCAGTAGAAGTATGTCATGCAATTGCATGACGCGCACCTCGCAGCAAGAATGCCGAGGCATTCTTGAAAAAATCCGCTTTGGCTTGAATGAATACAAAATATAGGACACAGGGAGGGCAGGCAATATGGCATTGGCAATTACCCTACGATATAAAGACCGTGAATATTATAACCTGATTTCCAATGGGGAAGAGCTGACCTATGGAAGCCATAAAAAGGACAACGTCCAGATTCCAGACACGAAAGAGCACCTTATGATGTTAAGAGGAAGTTCAGATGAGGTACAGATTGCGGTAGAACAACCTCTTCGCACGGCAAAGTCTGTTTTGGAATGTAACCAGCTTGCTATGCTGTGCAGGGAGCCAGTTGTGAGTCTGTATTTGTCCAAAGCTACAGGAAAATCATCAAAATCCGTGAAACTTCCCTATAATGGAAGAATTACGGTGGGAAGAGAGAAGGACAACGATATGATCCTTACCTATCCCATTATCTCCAGACATCATTTTCAGTTTCTTGTGGAAGCGGGTTCTGTACACGTAGAGGATCTAGGAAGCACCCATGGATTATATCTAAATGGCAGGCGCATTTCCAAGGCACTTATGAAATCCGGAGATGTGCTTTCTATTTTTACATTTCGTTTTATTTTACAGAATGGAATCCTTTATTTTGAAAATATAGGAAGTTCAATTCATATTTCAAGCCGTATTGCCCGGATGGATCGGCCACCGAGTGCGGAAGAAGTGAAAAGGTCCAACCCGGAAGGGAAACGAGTATATCAGGAAGGTCAAAGAGTGAACCAGGCTCAGCAAAAAGACAGATCAGATTTCGGCCGCGCCGCTGTTAATGACGCTCTCTATCCCAGATATCAGCTTTCCCCCAGAATACGGGAACAGCTTCCCAGCGAACCCATCATTTTATCCGGGGCTCCTGGAAAAGGAGGTTCTATGGGAGGCAGAAGAAATAATCTCGCTTACCTGATCAGTTCGGGAGCAATGATGGCAGCCAGCCTTGCTTCAGGCATGCTTTCACCTGCAGCCTTGCTTATGCGCGCGGTGGGAATGATTTCCCCGCTTGCAAACATGGCTATGTACAATAAGATGAGCAAGGAAGAGCAGAAAGCTCTGGAAGAATATGAAAAAATGCGCCAGGAGCGCTATCAGGCCTACATCGATTCCCAGAAAGCAAGGATTTCCAAGGTTGCGGAGGTACAAAGAAGAATTATCACCGCGGAGAATCCCAAACCTGCCGATTGCATGGAAAGTGTAAAAAAACTGAAACGGAACCTTTGGGAAAGGATGCCCACAGATTCCGATTTCCTTACCCTGCGCCTTGGAATGGGAAAGGATAAGCTTTGCGTAGAGGTAAAAAGCCGGGCAAATACAGACGGCTTTACCATGGTTGATGATGAGCTGGAAGAGCTGGCAGGCCAGATCATAGAGGAAACACGGTATGTGGACAATGTTCCGGTGCGGGTTTCTTTATTGAAAAATCAGACCATAGGAATGGTGGGAAGCAAAGAAGCAACCTATCATGAACTTCGTAGTCTTTTAGTGGAGCTTGCCTGTGAGCACAGCTATAAGGACGTACATATTATCGGTTTATTTGAGCCAGAGTCCCGCAAATACTGGGGCGTACTCAGATGGCTGCCCCATATCTGGGATGAAAGCGGCCAGGCAAGGTTTCTTGCTTTTGATGAAAAAAGCAGACATGTTGTCTGCGAGCTGATAGGGGATGTAATTCGTCAGAGAAATAAGGATGCCCGCAGCGAAATGGGGAAAAAAGGAACGCCCCCATTGCCGCACTTTGTTATTCTGGCAGAAAACGAGCAGATTTTGCAGGAAGAGATGTTGTATGACCAGTTGATTTCCAATAATCCGGCATATGGAATCACAACCATCATTTTATCCCAGGATCTGTATCATCTGCCCCAGACCTGTCAATATATCATAGAGCTTACCAGTAAGCCCTATGCCTACGAACGGGAAAGATATGACGAACGGGTTTATTTTACAAGGGATGAGACAGTACATCAGGTACAGCTGGAGGCATTTTCCAGACAGATGGCAGCAATTGAATTAAAGGAAAAGAAATCTGAGGCTTCCCTGCCAGGATCCATTACCTTTCTGGAAGGCTTCCGGGTGCAGGTCGTGGAACAGTTGGAAATCCTCAAACGCTGGGAAAGAAGCGAACCCCACCAGACCCTTTCGACGCCTCTTGGCATTATGGCAGGTGGAAAAACGTTCTGTCTGAATATTCTGGATGGGGACAGTGCACATGGTCCTCACGGACTTCTGGCAGGTACCACCGGATCTGGTAAAAGTGAACTGCTCCAGACTTGGATCCTTTCCATGGCGGTAAATTACCATCCCCATGATGTGAATTTTGTTATCATCGATTATAAAGGCGGCGGAATGTCCGATCTTCTGGAGCCCCTTCCACATGTGGTTGGAAAAATAACCAATATTGACCGGAATATCTCCAGGTCCCTGGTTTCTCTGGAAAGTGAGATGAAACGTCGTGAGAGTCTGTTTTCCCAGGCTGGGGTGAAGAACATCAGTCAGTACCGGAAAGCGTACCGGAAAGGGGAAGTGAAGATTCGCCTTCCCCATCTGATCATTGTGACAGACGAATTTGCAGAGCTGAAAAAAGAACAGCCGGAATTTTTGACAAAATTAAATTCTTTTGCAACGGTAGGCCGTTCTCTGGGAATCCATCTGTTTCTCGCTACACAGAAGCCGGCAGGTGTGGTCACAGACCAGATCAGCGCCAACTCCCGTTTCCGTATCTGTATGAAAGTGCAGGATGTGGCAGACAGCCGGGAAATGCTGAAAAGACCAGATGCAGCCAGAATCACACAGGCTGGACGTGCCTATGTACGTGTTGGTGAGGATGAGCTTTTTGAGCTTTTCCAGTCCTATTACAGCTCCGCAGAATATACGGGAAAAGCAGAGCACAAAGGAAAAAAGGAAAACCAGGTCCGAATCGTTAGTGTGACTGGCAGCCGGATCAATCCACTTCCAAAGAAGAAAAAGAAAGACAGCGAAGTGGATGAATTGACTGCGATTATCGGATATATCAATAAAGTTTGTAAAGAACAGAAAATTGAAAAAATGGCAGGCCCCTGGCTTCCAGAGCTTCCTACCTGGCTGCCACTGGAAGAGTTGGGCCTTACAGATACCTTCGACGGGGAAAAATGGCCGGTACGAAGAAACGAGCTTGTGGTTCCTGTTGGAAAATACGATATGCCGCAGATCCAGGCACAGGGCGTGCAGGTATTGGATCTTTCCGGGCAGGGGCATTTTGGTATTTTTGGAACTCCAGCCACTGGAAAAACATTTTTCCTGAAAACTATGCTGGTGAGTATGGGACTTCTCTATACACCAAAGGATGTTTCTATTACCATTTTTGATGCAGGAAGCTTAAGTCTTCCTGAATTTGCTGGTATGCCACATGTAAAAGAAGTGATTACGAGTCAGTCGGAGGAAGGGCGGATCAAAAAAGCAGCTGCAAGGCTTCTTGGTGAAATAGCATCGAGAAGAGTCGCGTTTAACAAGCATGCAGTCAACTCCCTTGGCGCTTACCGGGAAAGTGTTGCGCCGGATACCCCGGCAATCGTTGTCCTTGTGGATCATATAAAGGGCTGGTTTGATATCAGTCCGGAGGTAATGGCCTGCCTGGAGGAAATTGCAGCAAATGGTATGACTTATGGAATTTATCTGGTATTTACTGCAACTTCTACATTAGGACTGAGCATGAAATTCCTGCAGCTGATTAAGGGAACCATAGCCTTGCGCCTTGCGGACAAGGGTGATTACCGCAGCTATGTGGGAGCCATGGATGGAATCAGCATGCCGGTAACAGCCGGACAGGCAATTCTGGGAGGAAATCCGCCGGTGGCTTTCCAGATTGCGGTGTATGAAAATGCCCAGAACGACCAGGAGCGTCATAAACGGGTGATGGAGCTTACGAAGAAGATGGCGGATGCCTGGGAAAATATTAAGAAAAATGGAATGGAAAAAGAATTTCCAGGGGATGATGGACTAGGACCAAAATCTGGAGACTTTTCTGGAAAAACAGAAGCAAAGAACCAATACCAGGAAAATGGCGGGAATGGCACTTATCAGGATATGGAAAATGACCAGAAAGGTGCTGCCAAGGAAAAAGGATATGGGAAAACGGACGGCGGACAAGGAAAAATGGGAGACTACTCCGGTAAATACAACGAACGCAGCCGTATTCCAGCCGGAATTTACACCGATGATCTGGAGCCGGCATATTTTGACTTCTCAGAGGAATCCATTCTTTTATTTGCTGCGGAAGATCAGAATACAGGCATTGGGTTTTTGAATCACCTGGAGCAGCTGCTAAAGCAAAAGAATGATAATCAGATCCTTCGGATGAAGAAAAGTGAATCAGCAGGCGTGGAAGGTGCAAATGGTGAAGAACCTGTTACGCAGCTGGCAGGTCTTGTGGAAAATCTTCAGAGCCGACTGAAAAATCGGAACAGCCATAAAAAAGAGGCTGATTTTGACCAGGAGAAATGGCTGCAATCCTATCAGCAGATCTGCGTTCTGATTGAAAATCTCCCTGAGCTGGCGAAAGAATTTTCCCCAGATGAGAACAAGCAGCTGCGGAAAGTTCTGGCGAAATCAAAAGAGCTGGGCATTATTCTGATTGCCGGAATCACGAAAAAGCAGTGTGAGGATCCTGAAAAAGCAGATATTGTTACGAAAGCTGCAATAGAAGCGGAAAATGTGGCAGTTTTAAATGGAAATCCTATCGAGTACCATGCTTTTTCCTGCAAGGAATATCTGCCGCAGATGGATGCTGACCTGGATGAGGAAGAAATGGCAGTTATCCATAAAGGCAAAGTCAGATTGATCCGGTGGGAGTAAAAGTGAAAAAATTATTAAGGAGAGGAAAATGCGACCATTTATCATTGTCTCGGTGCAGGATGAAGTAGGAAAGTTCTCCTATGATATGGAGATTCCCACAGATATTCCTGTGACACAGTTAACCGTGAATATTGCAGAGGTGCTGAACTATTACCATAAAAAAGAGGTGATGCCTATGATTGGGTGTCGCCTTTGGAATAAACGTACAGGAAAAATAATTTCCCCGGACTCCACCTTCGCAAAAGAAGGAATCTGGCAGGGCGATATTATTCAGATAAAGAGATAGGAAACTGGCTTTGAATTGTTTATATGAGGAGAAATGGAATGAGCATGAGCGAAGAACTGAAATTAACACCCGTAGAGCTTTTTTTCTGCGGAAAGCTGCTGCAGGCAAAATACATTGATTACGACTATTTTGCCGCAATGCCGGATATCCAGATCAACCACGATCTCCGCGAGCAGGAAGCGTTGGAGAAGCTGGAAGAAGACGGTGTGGTAGAGATGGACTTTTATGACAATGCGGAATTTGAAGAGGAAGCGAAAGAGCTTCTTTTGCCGGTATTCTTCGGAGAGACAGAAAGCCGTATGGAAATAAAAGACGGACCGGTTTTCCGTTTTCATATCTATCAGGGGAAAATGATTATGACAATCCTGGAGGATAATGAAATCAGGTTACAAGAGATCACAAGGGATTCCCAGCTGGAGGAGCTTTGGGAAAAAGCGGAAATTGAGGAGATCGTGATTTCCTGTGCAAATGTACACACTGGACAGAAAAATGGATTTTTTACAAAGGAACAGCTGATGGACAGCGGTTCCAGAAAATTAGCAATTTCATTATTGAAGGGAGAGGCTTAATATGACCAATGATCAAGGACAGATTACCATTGATGAGGCAGCGGCAAATGCAGATATCCAGAAAATCAGAGCTGCTATTGCCAAGCTTCAGGATGCACAGAACAGTATGAAACAGCTGAAGGCAAATGCGGAGACGATGACTGGAATGACAGGAAATGCCATTGCAGACAAAAGCCAGAGCCTTTCGAAGCAGGTAGATGACCTGATCACCAATCTGAACCAGGCAGCACAGTTGATCAGCAAAACAGTGGCGAAATATAAAGAACAGGACGCAGGGCTGGCAGGACAGATACGTGGATTGCTCTAAACATAAAAAATCATATTGGATAAAAAGGGGAAGTTGACATGGCAATTAAAATCGATTACGACGGTCTGACACAACAGGCTGCTACCTTAAAAAATCTTTCCGCAGCATATGAAGCTTTGGTAGGGCGGATGAGCAATCTTTCCAGCCAGATGACAGCCGGATGGGAGGGAAATGCCAGCAAAGCATTTCTGGAGCTGATGGAGAAATATATCCAGCAGGGAAAATCCCTGAAAGAGATTCTGGATCTGATGCAGAGCTATGCAGGAGATGCAGTAAATACATTCCAGAGTGTGGATCAGGAATGTGCAAATATGATAAATAATTCGTTCTAAGTTACAGAAATTGCAAAACGATTATAGGGAGGATCAAAATGGCTTTTTTAAATGTAGATACGGATCTGCTCAGAAGCTCAGTTTCTGTAGCAGAAAGAACCAACGACCTGATCTCAGATGCGGCTACGTTACTGAACCAGGTGGTTGTACATAATGACTGGGTATGCAGCGAGCGTAACCAGATTAACAGCTATACCATAGAGAACCGTGAGACGGCACAGAAAATAGAGGGATATGCCTCTTCCTTTTATAGCGCAGTGAAAAATGCCTCTGCCCGTTTTGATGCCGCAGAGCAGGAAATGCGTCAGAGAACCAATACCGTAGATGAGCCAATCGGCAGGATCACAAACGTGGTGCCAGGTACCATACAGGAGGTAACCCAAAACGTTACAGGTGCATCCCCCATCTGTATGTCAGCTTTTTCCGGACTTGCGAAAGGAGTGGAGAAATAAATTATGGCAGACATTAAATTAACGCCTGAGGAGCTGTTGGCACAGGCACAGGAAATGACATCCCTTCAGGGCGAGTTTGAATCTTTATTTGGCCAGGTATCCACTGCATTGCAGGGGATGAATGACAGCTGGAGCGAAAATCTGGCAAGTAATTTTGCAGGAAAGATTACTGCAGCCCAGAAAACCTTTACAAGCGTGACCAATATGCTGGGAAATGGTGCACTTGTGGCAAGCAAAAGTGCATCTACTTTCAGCGAACCGGAGAATCTTTTGGGAATTCTGGCAACAGCAGGCGGAGGCCTTGCCGGGGCAATGCCTGATTCCCTGAAAAAATTGTTTGAAAAGGATGGAATTAAGCTTAAAAGCAACTCTTCAATTCTTACAGGCAAGGAAAAGCAGGATGTGATCAATATGCTTCCCCCGGAAATGAGAGATGCAGCATCCCAGTCTAAGAACTTTACTAAGTGGCTGTCCAGTAATTACGACAATCTGCCGGATTCCTGCAAAAAGGAAATAGAGTCCTCCTTTTCTTCAGACGAAAAAACGCTTATTTCCATTACAAAGGATGTACTTACAGGAGAAGCGGATATGGACACCCTGGAAAAAGGTGCTTCCTATGTGACGAATTCCGGTATAAAGGGAAATGCCATCCGTTCTGCGTTTGAAGCAACCTATAATGCCAGGGATAATGCATACTTTAACCAGGCTTATGCAAATGCAGAGAATGAAGCCACTGCGGCAATGAAAAAAGGTGATGTTGGTGGAACCATTTTGGGGGCTACGAAGATGATGGGCGTGGAGACTGGCAGATTTGCTTATGCGTTTGGAGATACCCTGACCAATATGGCTGGCTATGCCATTAAAAGTGGCGGGGAGAAGGCTGTAAAAACGGTTAGTTCAATGTCAGGTATGATTACAAATGTGCCGGTCGCAGGTGAGGCAATCCAGAGTGGAGTCCAGGCAGCTGGAAATTTCTTTGATAATGTGGGAAATCTGTTCCTGAATGCGATGTAGGTTATAGTGGAGAAGAGAAAATGGAAAATAGAACATTACGGGTTGGTTCTTTAGTTGAATATGGAAAAGGGAAAGCCATGGTAATTGGCTGCACCTTTGAAGAAGCTGCTAATAAAATGGTGAAAAAATATCTGGTGGTTCCATACCCTGCAGGGTATACCGGAAAAGATAGTCTTCATGTAATGGAGGCAAAAAATGTGGAGCCTTTTTGGGAAGGGTATCATGGGGCTCTTTCCGGGGCATATACCAAATATATGGATATGCTGGAAATCGCGGCAAATATGACAGATGCAGCAGGTTTCCGAAGAGAAATGGAAAATGCACAAAAAGAACTGGAAAAGGAAGTAGAAAAAAACGTGGCAGCCGGTGCAGGAGGTAGAGTCTAATGGAAAAATTATTTCCAATCGGAACGGTGGTTAAATTTAATGAAAATCCTCTGGAATATACCATTACAGGTTATTTTCCACAGAATAAGGAAACGAAAGAGGTATTTACTTATATGGCAGTAAATGCGTCATTTGGAATTACCACAGGCCCAGGTGCGATTCTGTTTAATACAGACCAGATTGGCAAAGTTATATTTGAGGGTTATAGAGATAAAAAAGCGGAACAGTTCCTTGAGAAACTGGGAGCAGTTCCGGATATTATTGCAAGAGCTGAACACACAGGGACTGGAGAATAAGGACAGAACATAGTGCAGGAAAATAATGCGGAAAATAGTACAGGAGAAGCATATGGGGCTTGGAAATATGTTTGGTGGTTTTGGAGATAAACTTGGAGGCCTTGGAGAGAAGTTTGGCAGTCTTGGTGCTTTCCGGGAATCTTCAGAAGAACAACCGGAAGGAATCACAATTGCCTGTGGCTGCAACCAGGGATTGAAGAGGAAAAATAATGAGGATAACTTCTATTTTGATGGAAAATACATGCAAAGTGACAACCACGGCCTGGATGAAATCTTAACAGCCAGGAAGGAACTGGACGAGGATGGACTTTTCGTTGTTTTTGATGGAATGGGCGGAATGGACTACGGTGAAGTAGCCTCTTATACAGCTGCCAAGGTGACGAAGGAATTTCTGGCAGTAGAGGAAAACATGAATCCATGTGACATCACGCCATCCCTTATGGAGTTGTGCCAGCGGCTGAATACCAGTGTTTATCAGGCTGGGGCAGACAGAGGCTCAGACAGGGTAGGCTCTACTCTGGTTGGAGTGTATTTTCATGCAGGTCAGGTATGGCAATGCAATCTGGGAGATAGTCCGGCGTATCTCATACGAGATGGAAAAATGATGCTGATTTCCAAGGAGCACACAGATGCCTGGTATGTGAAAGAACAGGGCCTGAACCGGAAACCCTGGCTGACCCAGTATCTGGGAGTGGATCCTCAGGCAATGAGAATTGAACCTTATATAAAAAGCAGATATATAAAGTCTGGTGACTGCTATCTGGTATGCAGCGACGGCGTTACTGATATGGTAAGTGAGCAGGAAATCTGCAACATTCTGACAGGGGAAAAAGATCCTGCCAGGTGTGTGCAGAAATTGATAGAGGCTGCGCTTGCTGGGGGCGGTGTGGACAATATTACGGCGATTGTGTGTAAAGTCAGGTAGGAAAAGTCATTCGGGAATTCTTCGGAAAACGGATGTTAATATACTTTGAAACAGGAGAAAAAGAGTGGATAGTAATACTGATATTTCAATCCCCTGGTCTGGGTGGCAGATTGTAAGGGAACTAGGGGAAGGGGCTTTTGGCAGAGTTTATGAGATTGAAAGAGAGATAGCCGGAACGAAAGAGAAGGCTGCCCTTAAGATTATTTCCAGACCGACGAAAGCGGAATTGGAAAGAGATTACAATAATGGTTACACGGAGCAGACCGTTTCAAAAAAATATACAGATCTTCTTGGAAAATGCGTTGGCGAATATAAAATGCTGATGGAGATGAAGGGACAGACTAATATCGTCAGCTGCGATGATATTGCTGTAGAGCAGCACAAAGATGGAATTGGCTGGGACATTTATATCCGTATGGAGCTTTTGACTCCCCTTAATAAGCGCATTCGGAATGAGATGCTACCAGAAACGGAAGTAATAAAGGCTGGAAAAGATATCTGTAAAGCCTTGATGCTCTGTGAGGAAAGAAATATTGTGCACCGTGATATCAAACCGGACAATATTATGATTTCCAAATTTGGAGACTATGAGCTGGGGGATTTCGGCCAGGCAAAGATCATGGATCATACGACCATGGGCACGACAACAGGAACTCCCGGTTTCTGGGCACCGGAGGTAATGAACTTTCAAAAATATGGCAAAGAGGCAGATATCTATTCCCTTGGTATGGTTTTGTATATTCTTTTGAATAATAAGAAAATGCCTTTTATTGATGCAGATCAGGTTCCACTTATGGATGACGTGATGAATGCTATTTCAAGACGCTATCACGGTGCAAAAATCCCAGAGCCAAAATATGGAAGTCCGGCTTTGAAGAAGGTTGTGCTAAAAGCCTGTGAGTTCAAGTCTGAAGATCGTTACCACAGTGCAGAAATGATGTATAAAGCGCTGGAAACAGTAGAGCGCGGGGGAAATCCTGGTACAGAAGGCGGAAGTTATGGCGGAAGCAGAAGTTATGGAGAAAGCGGAACCTATGGCGGAAGCAAAACCAGTGGTGGAAATGGAACTTACCATGAAAGTGGCAGCTATAGCCAGAATACCGCAGATTCCCAGAGCATAAACAACGACTGGAATACATCGGGAAGTCAGGACGCAAATAGCAGCTGGGGCATTTACGGAAACCAGAATTCATTTGGCACCAATGGATGGCAGGATACACAAGGTACAGTAGGAAATGCAGGCACATGGAAGTCAGCAGGCTCTTATTCAGCTGGTGTTAAAAGTCAGGGAAATGCGAATCCATATAATCAAAAAACAGTAGGTGCAGAGGACGCATCTGCACAGAAAAGTACGGAAAAAACCGTAGAAAAGACGGTAGCCCAGACACCGGGTGAAGAAAAAACAGGAAAAAAAATTACACTTTTGGGCGTACTATGGAGCATAATTGCGGTGGCTGCAATTGTGGGAAATATATTCTATGTTGGCATGGATGAAGCTTTTCTGGTGCTGTCAATCATTGGTATAGCTGGTGAGATTGTATTTGTTATTTGTGGTTGTAGTAAATTTAACTTAGGGCCATTTGTGTTTGTACTTTTTATTTGGAAATATGTGACAGATGTACTTGCAGGGGATATGCTCATAAGCCTTGTGTGTGTGCATTATGGATATGTAGGAGAGCGCATTCCTGAAAGAGTGGGAATTATAATGATTCTGGCGTCATTCATTTGGCCTGTCTTTGTAATGAAAATGAGTTGTGACTGGGCTAAGTGGAGGATGCCAAAGAAATAAGTATAAAAAATAATGTCAGCTACAAGGAGAAAAAAGTGGATAGTAGTACAAATATTTTAATTCCCTGGTCCAATTGGAAAGTGGTAAAAAAGCTGGGCCAAGGTGGTTTTGGAAGTGTTTATGAGATTGAAAGAAATCTGGCAGGAATGACAGAGAAGGCTGCGCTTAAGATTATTTCAAGGCCAACGGAAGAAGAATTAGAGAGAGATTACAACAATGGTTACACGGCGCAGACTGTTTCAAAAAAATATACAGATCTTCTGGAAAAATGCGTCGGTGAGTACAAAATGCTGATGGCAATGAAGGGGCAGACTAATATTGTCAGCTGTGATGATATTGCCGTGGAACGTCAC
The DNA here is from genome assembly GCA_934408705.1 of uncultured Blautia sp. GTDB lineage: Bacteria > Bacillota > Clostridia > Lachnospirales > Lachnospiraceae > Blautia_A. The sequence continues at coordinate 11,611 of CAKRVL010000058.1, forward strand.
AAAGACGGAATTGGCTGGGATATTTACATCCGTATGGAGCTTCTGACTCCCCTTAATAAGCGCATTCGAAATGAAATGCTGCCAGAGAAGGAAGTAATCAAAGTAGGAAAAGACATCTGCAAGGCGTTAATGCTTTGCGAGGAAAGAAATATTGTACACCGTGACATCAAACCGGACAATATTATGATTTCCCAGTTTGGAGACTATGAATTGGGAGATTTTGGTCAGGCGAAGATTATGGATCATACGACCATGGGGACGGCAACCGGAACACCTGGCTTTTGGGCACCTGAGGTAATGAATTTCCAGAAATATGGCAAAGAGGCAGATATCTATTCCCTTGGTATGGTTTTATATATTCTTTTAAATAATAAAAAGATGCCTTTTATTGATGCAGATCAGGTTCCACTTATGGATGACGTGATGAATGCTATTTCAAGGCGTTATCACGGTGCAAAAATCCCGGAACCAAAATATGGAAGCACGGCTTTGAAGAAGGTTGTGCTGAAAGCCTGCGAGTTCAAAGCCGAAAATCGTTATCATAGTGCAAGGATGATGTATAAAGCATTGGAAATAGCAGAGCGTGGCGGAAATCCTGGTACAGAAGGCGGAAGCAGAAGTTATGGAGAAAGTAGAACTTATGGTGGAAGCAGAACTTATAGCGGAAGCGGAACCTATGGCGGAAGCAAAACAAGTGGTGGAAGCAGAACATACGGAGGAAGCAGTAGCTACAGCCAGGGTACGTCAGGTTCCAGAAGCATGAATAACAACTGGGATGCATCAGGAAGTCAGAGCACTGGAAGCAGCTGGGGTGCTTTCAGAAATCAGACTTCCTTTGGTACCAATGGATGGCAGGATACGAAAGGTACAATAGGAAACGCCGGTGCGTCGAAGTCTGCGGGTTCGTATTCTGCAGGCTCGTACTCTGCAGGCAGTAGCAAAGGGAAAGAGAACCAATACAATCAAAAAACAGTAGGGGCAGACTCAGCTTCCAAACAGAAAATGCCAAAAAAAGAAGAAAAAACAACAGTGGAAAAGACGGTTGCCCAGGCTCCGAAAGAGGAAATCACGAAAAAGGAAAAGGAACTTTCAATTTTTGGAGCTATCTGGATGGCGGTTGCTGTGATTGCGATTGGATGGTGTATGTACACATTTGGCCGATACAGATTTGAAACTGCCGGCTGGTATATGGCAATCGCTGGCATAGCTGGTGAAATTGTATTTTTTAGTTATAGTGTTTTTAGAAGTGATAAAACTGCAGAATTTGCTATGTTTATTTATATCTGGAAATTCGCAGCTGATGTGATTGCAGATATAATGATATTGGTCTGGGCGTTTGAAGTGTGGGAAAACATTCCGGATATTGGGTTAGTTGCAGGCTGCTTTGCTGTCTTTATATGGCCTGTCTATGTAATGAAAAAGAGTTTTGTATAAATCGCAGCTCTGTAATTCCATTTATACAGGAGGAAAAGGAAACCTATGAAAAAAATACTTGCAGCATCCATTCTTGCAGGCACAATGCTTCTGGGCAGTACAAGCCTGGTAAGCGCAGAGCACATTTTCCGCAATCTGGGAGAACCGGTGTATCAAAGTGCTGCCACTGAATTTTCCGGAGGGGACGGAAGTGAGGAGTCCCCTTATGAAATCAGTTCCGCACAGGAGCTACAGCTTCTGTCCGATCTTCTGGGAAACCCGGATGACAGCACAACAGATTATGGTCGGAAAAATTACATCCTTACTGCAGATATCAGCCTGAATGATACTTCCGCATATGAAAACTGGAAAGAGAACCGCCCGGAATACGACTGGCGTCCCATTGGCTGGGAGTGTAATTTCACTGGTGTATTCGATGGGAACGGACATACCATCAGTGGTCTGTACATAAATGGGGAAAAAACAGAGGATGATGGAAAGAACACAGAGTATGGTCTGTTTGCAAACTCCTTTGGAACCATTAAGAATCTGACAGTAGAAAATGCTTATGTGGAGGTTTCGGGCTATCCGGTTGATATAGGAATCCTTGCAGGAGGTCTGTCTAAGGAAGGAACTGTAACTGATTGCACGGTAAGCGGAACCGTGAATGGGTATGACGGATATTGCGGCGGAGTGGTTGGAAATGCCTCAGATTGTGCTATAGCGAACTGTGAATTTAATGGAACGGTTACCGCAGCCGGGAAAGAGAGCCAGGTGACTCTGGGAGGAATCGCCGGTTATTATATGAGTAGCGAGGGATATGATTATTCCTTTAACGAAGAATTGGATTATGATTCTTTCGTAATCCAGGATTGTGTGAACAAGGGAACCATCAGTCTGGATGATAAAAATTCTATTAATTCTACAGCAGGTGGAGTTGTAGGCAGCGGTGATGGAAATATCCTGAACTGCGTGAATGAAGGCGTGGTAGAAGCAAATGATGAAGATAAAATGGGAAGTGCAAGTGCTGGCGGAATTATAGGCTGCATATCCGGATATAATGTCAGCAGCTGTACCAATAAGGGAAGCGTTACCTGCACTGGCGGCAATGCCGGAGGAATTGCAGGAACTGCATATGTGATGGATAACAGATTCCCGGTAAGAATCAGTGACTGTGTAAATGAAGGAATGGTGTCTGCACCAGATTATTACTATGCTGGAATTGTGGGAAACGCATATGTAGACGCAACAGATGGGGAACTGACGATCTCAGGCTGTACCAACCAGCAGGATTTCACAGAAGGCGAAGGTACTGGAATCCTTCATCATGCGGCGCTTTCAGATGGTGGAACTATGATACTTGCCGATGATGTGAACCATGGCGCCATTTCCACAGAAGGACAGGATGCTGCCGGAATTCTTGCTTATGTAACAAACATGGGGGCAAACTGGAATCTTACAGTAGAACGCTGTGTGAACACAGGAGATGTCCAGTCCTCTCTTCATGCAGGGGGAATTGTCTGCTTCACATATTTTCCGGCAACAGAAGATCAGAATACCACATTTACGGTTGCAGATTGCGAAAACAGCGGAAATCTTTCTACTTCCAAAATTAATGGATATATGGGCGGAATTGTAGCAGTAGATGGTTTGATGCTTACCAAAACCCAGATCACAGGCTGTAAGAATTCCGGAGATATTACTTTCGAGGGAATTCTTACAGTTGGAAAAGATGAGAAAGAAACTGTGGAGAATAAAAACGCATTTACGTTATCTGTCACTGGCGGCGGTATCGTAGGCAGAGTCGGCCAGTCTCTTTTACTTAGTACAGATGCCGATAAACCGGATAAGTCGATGATTGGTATAGAAGATGCTCTTGTCACCATCTCCGATTGTGAAAGTACAGGAAATCTGACTGCCCAGAATCCAGAAAAAGGAGATGGCGTTTCGGAAGAGTATAAAGAAAAATATGCGGACGCTTTATGGCAATCCAATCTGGGCGGCATTCTGGGAGATTGCTCCTGTACAGAAGGCTACAGCGTAAGAATTGAAAACTGTACCCACAATACAGAGAATGAAATCGGAAATCCAGAATTGCAGTAAAAAGGCAATTTCCTATTGAAATAATAGGGATTAAAAGGTATAATCTTCTGTATAGTGATTTTGTAGTTTCGCAGAATCAAAGAGCAGGAGGAATTGAAATGAGAATATCCACTAAGGGTAGATACGCAATAAAATTAATGCTTGATCTGGCAACTAACAATAATGGTGTGCCAATCCGGCTGAAGGATGTGGCGCGCAGACAGGATATTTCAGAGAAATATCTGGAGCAGATTATTTCTGTACTGAACAAGGCAGGATATGTGAAAAGTGTCCGCGGACCGCAGGGCGGATACTCGCTGCAGCGCAGACCGGAGGAATATACAGTAGGCATGATCCTCAGACTTACAGAAGGCTGTCTGTCTCCGGTAGATTGCGTAGCTCCGGACGGAGGCGGCTGCGAGAAAGGGGATGCCTGTGTCACACGTATCCTCTGGAAGAAAATTGATGATGCTATCAATGAGGTGGTGGATAACATTACCCTGGCCGATCTTCTTGACTGGCAGGCCTCCAGTGCAGATGACTATGTGATCTAAAGCCGAGAGTAAATGAAAAACGAAGCAAATGAAACACGTATTTTGTAGCTTATTGACAGGTCTTCTGGTGCTGTAGGCAGCCCCTACATCGAATGTGAAAATTGATATCAAGACAGCTAAGAATTATAAGGTTGACAATATTGAGATTTTTTACCGTGATGGCAGCTATAAGACAGTGAAGAATGGTGCAAAGGTTTCTTTGAAAATAAAATAGATATCCAGCAAAAATTGCCGCTCAGTTTACCAGAGCGGCAATTTTTGTACTTGTGTGCCGAGCATGGCACTAATCTTACTGGTGCAAGTCCAGTCACGGGTATTTATCGCCAAGTGTAGCGAACCACAAGTCGGTATCAGTAACGGTATGGATGGAGGAAGTGGTGTAAGCAGAGAGGACTTCGTTTCACAAGGTATGCCGATGACGTGTTGATATTCACTAAAAGCGAGATGGCAGTCAATCGAGTAATGAAATCCATTTGTAGCTGGTTAGAAAGAAAGCTATTCTTGAAAGTAAATGCTACGAAAACGAAAGTGGTAAGACCGACAAGAAGTAAATATCTTGGATTCACATTCCTAAAGAATGGTTCGGAATGGAAAGCCAGACCGACCAATGAAAAGAAAAAGAAACTGAAAAAGAAGCTGAGCGAATATCTGAAAAGAGGAAAAGCGGTAGCGAGACCACTTGCAGTTACAATTAAAAGAGTAAACGAGATTGTACGAGGGTGGATAAATTATTTCAGAATTGGAAAGACAAAACAATTGCTGAAAGAACTCGGGGAATGGCTGAGGCATAAAATCAGAGTAATTGTCATGAAACAATGGAAGAGACCCAAAACCATTTATCGGAATCTAAGCTATCTGAACTGGAAACATAAGAATAGATTTAGCAATAAAGAAATATTTAAAGTTGCAAATTCGAGACTGGGTTGGTACAAAAGAAGCGGAATGAACATGGTGAATTTCATTATCAGCAAGGATTTACTTGAAAATAGGATAAAAGATGGAGCTGGTCTGCTCAATCCCTTATCCTATTACTTAGTTAAAGTTGGAATATA
>CAKRVL010000059.1 GCA_934408705.1 uncultured Blautia sp.
AGCTGAACCGGTATCATGCATCAGGGCTTGTTATTAATGTGGGACAGTACATTTATGAGGTGCCGGAAGAATTGAAAGCATACTGTGATGAAAATGACCTTCCGCTGCTGACCGTGCCTTGGGAAGTGCATTTATCAGATATGATAAAAGATTTCAGTATTCATGTATTTTTGCAGGATACTACAGATGAGCAGATCGCATCCGCCCTGATTGCAGCTATTGAGACTCCGGATAATCAGGATGCATACAGAAAAGACTTATTACAGTATTTTGATGTAGATGGAAGCTTTCAGGTGCTGCTGATGACTTGTGAGGGGCTGGACTCCATGGACACAGTGGAGCGAAAAAAGCTGTCTTATCGAATACAGGTATATCTGGAGGATATCACTCACAATGGAAGCTTTTTTTATTACAATTCTGATTTTGTACTGGTAGCTAATGCGCTTTCGGAAGAGTATTTGTGTCATCTTGTAGAGGGTGCCATAAAAAGAGGAAAAAGACGTATGCCGGGGCTCCAATTGTGCGTGGGAATCGGGAGCAGATGTATGGATATTTCCCAGCTTTCGGTAAGCTATCAGAGAGCGAAGGCAGCAGCACACATAGCGATGACACAAAAGAAGCAGGTGGTAAAGTTTGATGACTGCGGGTTGTTCCGTCTGCTTTATATGGTAGAAGATAAAGAAATACTGAAGGAAATGGAAACAGAATGTCTGGCTGCATTGGAAGAATATGACAGAAGATATCATGCCGGCTATGTGGAAACACTTCAGTCATATCTGAAGCATAATGGAAGCATCCAGGCAGTGGCAGCAGAGCTGTATACTCATCGTAATACCGTACTATACCGTATTGGAAATATCAGGAAAATTCTGGGAAATGAGTTGAAAACACCGGAAGAAAGACTGCCCTATCAGATCGCATTTTATATCAGAAATATGCATGGATAGACTGGAGCATTTGCTTTGCGATGGAAATAATATAATTGACGCAATTTATTTACAGCTTTATAATAAAGGCACAAATAGCACATACAATGCAATAATTGAGGAGAGAAAATTTTATGTTAAATCAGTTTTCAAGAACCCAGCTTCTTCTTGGGGAAGAAGGGATGAAGAAGTTATCTGATGCGCGGGTTGCAGTATTTGGAATCGGCGGAGTTGGTGGATATGTTTGTGAAGCACTGGTGAGAAGCGGAGTTGGCGCTTTTGATCTGATTGATGATGATAAGGTGTGTCTTACCAATCTGAACCGGCAGATTATTGCAACACGTAAAACTGTAGGAAAATATAAGACCGAGGTTATGAAAGAGCGCATGCTGGATATTAATCCGGATGTGAAGGTAAAGACTTATAACTGTTTCTTTTTGCCGGAGAATGCTGATGATTTCCCTTTTGAAGAATATGATTATATTGTAGATGCAGTAGATACTGTTACTGCAAAAATTTCTCTGGTTATGAAGGCTAAGGAGAATGGTGTGCCAATTATCAGCTCTATGGGTGCGGGAAACAAGCTGGATGCAAGTCAGTTTAAGGTCGCAGATATCTATAAGACAAGTGTGTGCCCTCTTGCCAAGGTTATGCGCCGGGAACTGAAGAAGCGTGGTGTGCGCAAGCTGAAGGTGGTCTATTCTGAGGAAATTCCTATAAGGCCAGTAGAGGATATGTCGAACAGTTGTCGTACAAACTGTATTTGTCCTCCAGGAGCCGAACATAAATGTACAGAACGCCGGGCTATTCCGGGAAGCGTGGCATTTGTGCCATCTGTTGCAGGATTGATTCTTGCCGGAGAGGTCGTAAAAGATCTTTGTAAGGCATGAGAATTGAGTGAAAAAGAAAAGTCGCAAGCTGACTGTTTCAAGTCGGCCTGCGGCTTATTTTGGCTCAGTCCCTTCCTTAAAAAAATCTAAAATATTGCGAAAAGAGTTTAAAATTTGAAATTTTGTGCTACAATATATCCCACCAGAGAGTGGAAATTATTGTATATAACTTTATAAATAATAACATGCAAGCCTATAAAATGCAATGTAACCTTATTGTAACTTTTTCGACAGGAGGAAAGTTTTATGTGTACAGCTGCAACTTATAAAACAAAGGATTTTTATTTCGGAAGGACACTGGATTACGAGATATCCTATGGGGATCAGGTGGTGATAACTCCCCGAAATTATGTATTTGATCTTCGCCAGGGCGGTCAATTGAAAAAACATTATGCTATGGTCGGCATGGCATGTGTGATGCAGGACTATCCTCTCTATTATGATGCGGTAAATGAGAAAGGACTTGGAATAGCAGGCTTGAATTTTGTGGGAAATGCCCACTACAAGAAACCAGTGGAGGGCAAGGATAACATTACACAGTTTGAACTGATCCCCTGGATCCTTGGAAAATGTGCTTCTGTAAAAGAAGCCCGACAGCTTTTGAAGGATATAAACCTGATCGATACACCATTTATGGAAAATCTGCCGGTGGCACAGCTACACTGGATCATTGCAGATAAAGAAGAGTGTATTACTCTGGAAGCTGTAGAAGAAGGTCTGAAAATTTATGAAAATCCTGTGGGAGTCCTTACTAACAATCCGCCATTTAACTATCAGATGTTTAATCTGAATAATTATATGCATCTTTCGGTGGATAATAAAAGTAATACTTTTTCAGAAGATTTGGAACTGGATCAATACAGCCGCGGAATGGGCGGTATGGGGCTTCCGGGAGACCTTTCCTCTCAGTCCAGATTCGTAAGGGTTGCTTTTGTGAAGATGAATTCCCTGTCCGGTGATTCAGAGGAAGAAAGTGTAAGCCAGTTTTTTCATATTTTAGGCAGTGTGGATCAGCAGAGAGGCTGCTGTAAGCTTGGAGAGGATAAGTACGAGATCACCTTGTATACTTCCTGCTGTAATGCAGATAAAGGAATTTATTATTATAATACGTATGATAACCATCAGATCAGCGCGGTGGATATGCATAAGGCGGACCTGGATCAGGAGAAGCTTTATACTTATGCGCCGGTGAAGGGTGAACAAATTTACATGCAAAATTAAGCTTATCGTGGCAGTTAATACGATGGTCCATTTTTTTATTGCAAAATATTAATTTAGTGTTATAATGAACTATCATAGAGTCAGGTGGCGAATTCATATGAGTTCGCCATTTTCTATAAATAGCTTTGGCACTCGAGATGGAAGAGTGCTGACAACGTAAGGAGGAAACATGTATGATAACAATGCCAGTTTATGAACTTCTTCTTTTACCGGAAGTTACATTTTTCTTTAAAAAAGATATGTTTCCGGAAGATAGAATTAAAGAAGAAAATATAGGAGAAGAAATTCTCTTTGTTTTACAGAAAAAAGAGATGGTTCCGGAAGAAATTTCCATGGAGAATGTTTTCCATGTCGGAATAAGGGGAACCATTGAGGGAATAGATGAGGATGGCAGCGTTAAGATTACCACCAAGGGAAGGGTACAAGTGACTGCGGTGGAATATGCAGATGGAGAAGTACAGGCTGAAGCTGTTGATCTTCCTGATATCCAGGATATTTCTCCGGAAGAGGAGAAAGAGAAATTTGACAAGATCAAGAAGGAACTGATGGATTTTGCCAAGGGCTTTCAGTGGGGCGTGTGGGTACGCAGCATGATTTACCATTGGAAGAGCTATCCGGAAGCAGTCAGTGCCCTGGCCGGTTATATGAGCCTTTCCTGGGAAGAAAAATATCATATGATCGAGGTGGATTCCAGGAAAGAACGTATGCGTCTGATGGAGGAAGCAGTCTATGAATTGATGGAGATTTTCCGTGTCAGTGAGGAGGCGGAGACTGCCCAGAAGAATTCTAATGAGAAGCTTTATAGGGAATCTGCTATTAAGAAACAGATTGAGTTTCTTCAGCAACAGCTGGATGAATTGCATCCGGAGAATATTTCTGATGTGCGTCGTTTTCAGAAGAAAATTCAGGATTCCGGCATGAATGAGGAAGCCAAGAAGGAAGCTGAAAAGGTGCTGAACCGCATGAAGCAGGAGGGAAAGGACAGTCATGAGTATGGAATGCTGTACGATTATCTGGACTTTGTTACAACTCTTTCCTGGAAAACAGAGGAGCCGGCGGAGATTGATTTGAATGAAGCTGAAGAAATTCTGGACGAAGACCATTATGGACTGAAAAAAGTAAAAGAGAGAATTATCCAGCAGCTTGCTGTAATGGCACTTAATAAGAAGCAGTCAGGTTCTATCCTTTTGTTCGTAGGAGCGCCTGGTACCGGCAAGACCAGTATCGGGCAGAGCATTGCACGGGCTCTTCATCGCAAATATGTACGGATCAGTCTTGGCGGAATCCGGGATGAAGCGGAAATCCGTGGGCACAGAAGAACTTACATAGGAGCTATGCCTGGCCGGATCATGGAAGGAATGAAGCGAAGCGGTGCCGCTAATCCTGTTATGGTATTGGATGAGGTGGATAAGCTCGCCAAGGATTACGGCGGTGATCCTGCCAGTGCTCTTCTTGAGGTTTTGGATCCGGAACAGAATGGAAGCTTTACAGATCATTATATGAATGTACCATATGACCTTTCCAATGTATTGTTTGTGTGTACAGCTAATTCCACTGATACTATTCCGGAGCCGTTGCTTAATCGTATGGAGGTGATTCAGTTCCCTGGTTATACTGCTGTGGAGAAGTTACAGATCGCCAGACGGCATCTTTTACCAAAGGCTATGAAGAGCATGGGAATCAAAGCCCAGAATCTGAAGGTGACAGATGAAGCAATACGTCGTATCATTGAGGAATATACAGCAGAGGCCGGTGTCAGAGGGCTAAAGAAGCAGATGGATGTGTTATGCCGCTATGCTGCTGTGAAGCTGGTGAAGGGTGAACAGAAGAGTATTACAGTAAGCGAAAAGCGTGTGCCGGAATTCCTGGGGCATGGAATCCATCATGATAAGATCCTGGAAAATCCTGCTCCTGGAGTAGTGACAGGACTTGCATGGACCAGTGCAGGTGGCGAGATACTTTTTATTGAAACTTCTTTCACCAAGGGTGATGGAAAGGTGATCATCACAGGACAGCTTGGAGATGTGATGAAAGAATCTGCCCAGATTGCCATTACTTTGGTAAAGTCCCTTTATCCGGAGCTGGCAGACAGATTTAAGGAAAATGATCTTCATATCCATGTGCCGGCAGGTGCTGTTCCAAAGGACGGACCGTCAGCAGGAATCACATTAGTAACTGCTTTGTCTTCTCTGGTAACAGGAAAGCCAGCTCCTGCTGAAATAGCAATGACCGGAGAGGTCTCTCTGCGTGGTGGCGTAATGCCGATCGGCGGGCTGCCGGAAAAACTGATGGCCGCCCAGAGAGCCGGCATAAAGCATGTATTTATTCCACATGAGAATATGGACGATCTGGAAGATGTGACAGACGAAGTAAAGCAGAAGCTTACGATCACACCTGTAAAGACTGTGCAGCAGGTTTTGGCACAGGTTTTAAAATAATTGAGAATGAAAACATATTTTCGATTTTGGTCGATTTTTATACCTGATCGATAATTAAAATTACAAAACACACAAGAAGTATGTTATAATATTCGTACAAGATTAAAAAGCTGCAGAGATAGTGCAGCAGGTGGAAGCCATTATATCGAATGATGCTTTCACTTCAGCTTAGACTAAATTCCAGACAGAAGTTGGAGGAAAAGTTATGAAGAAAGGTAAATTATTAGCGACGCTGCTTTGCAGCGCATCAATGGTTGTAGGAAGCATGGTTCCTACAGTACCTGCCATGGCAGATGCCATGAAGGTTGTTACACTTGGAGCAGATCTTTCAGATGCCCAGAAGAATACCATGCTGAATTACTTTAAGGTTGATTCCAGCCAGGTACAGATCATCTACGTTACCAATCAGGACGAGAGAGACCACTTAAGTGCCTATGTTCCGTTGGAGCAGATCGGTACCAGAACAGTCAGCTGTGCATATGTGAAGCCTACTACATCTGGCGGTATTAAAGTTCGTACAGCTAACCTGAACTGGGTTACTTGTAACATGATCGCAAGTTCTCTTTCCACATCAGGTGTTACGAACTGTGAGGTTGTTGCTGCCTGCCCATTTGAGGTATCCGGTACAGGTGCCCTTACAGGTATTCAGATGGCATATGAGACAGCCAGCGGAGAGAAGCTTGACGAGACTAAGAAGGAGCTTGCGACTGAGGAAATGGTAGTAACCGGTAATCTTGCAGATTCTGTAGGAAAGAATGATGCCACTACCGTTATTAACCAGGCGAAGATGCAGGTTATCGCAGACAACGTTCAGAATGCGGATGATATTTATAATATCGTTGTAAATATTTCCAATAATAACAATGTAACTCTTACAGCGGACGAGATTAATACCATCGTAAATCTGCTGCAGCAGATTTCCCAGCAGGATTATGATTACTCTGAGATGCAGGAAACACTGGAGCGTGTAAATGATAATGTAACAGGTGCAGCTGAAGAGAGCAGTGATTCTGAAGAAGATCCGGACAGCATTGTGGATAATGTAGACCAGAGCGTACTTGGTGATAATGTTATCGAGAGTTCTACTGAGGATCCGGGACTTGCAGAGGAAACAGGCACTGATGATAATCTTGACGGAAGCATAGACGAGAATGTTGATGGTGACATCAGTGAAGTTGGTGGAACTGATGGCGACGATGGCAGTGATTCCTCTGCTGAGATCACAGATGTATCCCAGCTTGCTACAGACTTTTTAGGTGATGATGCCAAGGCGAAATTCGAGAAGGCTAAGACATTCTGTAAGGGCGAGTATGAAGGCGACGAGGATTCCCTTTATGAAGTAATGGGTGATGATGCCGCTGTTACCGTAACACTTGATTCTGATACAGCTACTAAGCTTTCTATCAAGGTTCTTCAGAAATACCTTGGAATTCTTGGTAATGGTGCTGTTTCCTATCAGGAAGATGGAACCGAGAAATATATCACTCCGGAGCTTAATATGCTGGATAAAGAAATGAAGAAGCTTTTTGGCATTGATGTGATTGATGATGGTGAGTCTTCTGAAGACATTGATGTTCTTGGCGATGTAGTTTCTTCTGAGGAAAAGGAGACCTTATATAAGGATACTATGAAATTCTTTGAGAAGCTTTATGGCGAGAGCTCCGAAACATATGACAGCGCAGATGCTTCTGGGGATCTGACTACAGATGACAGTGCGACAGATGAGGTTGGCGATGATTCTTATGATGAGGGCATTGCAGACGAGTCCTACGAGGAGTGATCATAAGCAGAGAGCGGAAGCTGCTATCCGCTTATGAGTAAGTAACAAACCGGATTTGGAATATCTGATTTAACAGAGATACAGAAACTGGTATTTATCAGAATATCGGTTTTCTGTATCTTTTTTTGATGTAATAGGGAGTTTTATAAGAAAGACTGTCTGTTGAGAATTCTTCTGCCAGACAAACTGACCTCTTAAAAAACTTAAAAATTGTCCATTGAAGACATGACAGTATACGAGTAATATAATGGCATCAATAAGGGAGCTATTAAATTGCTCCAGGAAAGAGAGGCATTTATGAACAGACAGAATTCTACCGTTATGAAACTTGCAGAGACAGCGCTTCTGGCAGCACTTTGCTATGTATCCTTTACATTTTTACAGATTAAGATCCCTGTACCTGGGGGAGATGCAACATCTCTTCACATTGGAAATACCTTCTGTGTTCTTGGAGCGTTGCTTCTCGGTGGATGGTATGGTGGTCTGGCAGGTTCTATTGGAATGACCATTGCAGACCTTATGGATCCGGTTTATATTACAGGAGCACCGAAGACTTTTGTTTTGAAGCTTTGTATTGGTCTGGTAACAGGACTTGTAGCTCATAAGATTGCTAAGATCAACGAGACTAATGATAAGAAATATGTGTTCAAGTGGAGCCTGATCGCTTCTGTTGCAGGTCTTGGATTTAATGTTATTGCAGATCCTATTGTGGGATATTTTTACAAGCAGTACATTTTGGGACAGCCGCAGGAGGTTGCAAGTATTCTGGCGAAATTAAGCGCAGGAGCTACTTTTGTAAATGCAATTGTATCAACCGTTCTGGTTGTAGTTCTTTATAATGCAATCCGCCCGGCACTGATCAAGTCTAATCTGATTGATGTGCATGTAGCTGCAGCAAATTTAAAATAAGATAAGTTGTGAGACTCTGGAAAGCTTAGCCCGTTTAAAAGCTATCCGGAGTCTTTTCTTATGTGATAGCTTCCTGTCTGCTAAAGCAAACTGTATCTGGCGTGTGAAAAAATTGTGACTTTTGCTTTGAACCCCGGGAAAGACTGGTAAATCAGCATATTGTGTGCTACAATGTAACCTAAATCGTTAAAATGCAAAAACAAAGGAGTAGTGCTATGAGTCTGGCAGTTGTAACCCTGAAGAAGGGAGAAGGACGACTTTTAAAATCCGGGGGAATGTGGATTTTTGATAACGAAGTAGCTTCAATTATGGGAAGCTTTGTAAATGGAGATATTGTACTGGTTCATGATTTCGACGGATATCCTTTGGGAAGAGGATTTATCAATACAAATTCCAGGATCGTGGTACGCCTTCTTTCCAGAGATGAAAATACTATAATTGATGAGGGATTTTTTGAAAAAAGAGTGAGAGATGCATGGGAATATCGTAAGAGAGTGACAGATATTTCAAGTTGCCGGGTAATATTTGGGGAGGCAGATTTCCTGCCGGGATTTATTGTGGATAAGTTTTCTGATGTACTGGTGGTTCAGTCTCTTGCGTTGGGAATTGACCGTTACAAGGAAATGCTGGTGGAGCTTTTGAAGAAAGTTCTGGAAGAGGATGGAATACAGATCCGCGGTGTTTATGAGCGAAGCGATGTGAAGGTCCGCAGGCAGGAAGGAATGGAGCCATATAAGGGCTTCATAGGAGAAGAGTTCCCTACTTTGGTCGAAATCGTGGAAAATGGCGTAAAGTATCAGGTGGATATAAAGGATGGTCAGAAGACCGGATTTTTCCTGGATCAGAAGTATAATCGCCTTGCTATCCAGAAGCTTTGTAAAAATGCAAGAGTTTTGGACTGCTTTACCCATACAGGATCCTTCGCATTGAATGCAGGCTATGCCGGTGCAAGCGAGGTTACAGGTGTGGATGCATCACAGCTTGCTGTTGATCAGGCTACTGCTAATGCAGCTTTAAATGGGCTTTCCGATACTGTGAAATTTATTTGTGAGGATGTATTTGACCTTCTTCCGGAACTGGAAGAGAGGGGAGAGAAATACGATGTAGTGATTTTGGATCCCCCGGCATTTACCAAGTCCAGAAGCTCCATAAAAAATGCAGTGAAGGGGTATCGTGAGATTAATCTGCGCGCTATGAAGCTGGTGAAGGATGGCGGTTTTCTTGCCACTTGTTCCTGTTCCCATTTTATGGATTATGAGCTTTTTACCCAGACGATCGGACAGGCAGCGAGAAATGTGCATAAGCGTTTACGCCAGGTGGAATACCGTACGCAGGCACCAGACCATCCGATTCTGTGGTCAGCAGATGAGTCTTATTATTTGAAGTTCTATATTTTCCAGGTATGTAATGACCGATAGGGAAGTTTTTTATAAATTTAGCGAAAAAAGAAAGAAGGCATTCTATTGAAAGAAAAATTTATGAGATTTATGCAGGGACGTAACGGTGTTGATCATTTTTCCAGATTTACCATGGGCGTAGCATTGGTTGCTATTTTACTGACACTTTTTACAGGTACCAGAAGTGCCCTTGGAACATTCCTGGATATGTTTGGAATGGCAGCTATTGTGTATACTTATTTCAGAATCTTTTCTAAAAATATTTCCAAACGCTATCAGGAGAACCAGAAGTACCTGCAGGCTACCGATAAGCTCAGAGCTCGTTTCCAGAAGGAGAAACGGATGCTGAGCCAGCGAAAGGATTATCATATTTACAGCTGTCCGGGCTGTGGACAGAAGATTCGTATTCCGAGAGGCGGATTTAAGAAGGTGGAGATTGAATGTCCTAAGTGTCATACAAAGTTCATAAAGAGGCGATGATATGTTTGGGTATATTGTAATGAATAAGCCGGAAATCAAAATGAAGGATTTTGATATGTACCGAAGCTTTTATTGCGGACTTTGCAGAGAGCTTCGGGAGAAATATGGGATTTCCGGACAGATCACTCTGAGTTATGATATGACCTTTGTGATCATGCTTCTTTCCGGATTGTATGAGCCGGGAACATATAAAGGTACCACCAGATGTGTGCTTCATCCAATAAGAAAGCAGAAGATACGAAAAAATGTCATGACAGAGTATTGTGCAGATATGAATATACTTCTTACCTATTATAAGTGCATGGATGACTGGAATGATGACAGAAAATATGTGAAGCTGGGGTATGCCAAGCTTCTTGAAGGGAAAAATAAACGTTTGTTAAAGCTCTATCCGGAAAAATCACATCGGATCGTGGAGCTCCTGGATAAACTTTCTACCCTGGAAAAACTAGGAGAGACTGATGTTGATAAAATGTCCGGTATCTTTGGTCATATTATGGAAGAAATTTTTGCCTACAGGCAGGACGAGTGGGAAAAAAGTCTTCGCAGGATGGGGTTTTATCTTGGTAAATTTATTTATCTTCTGGACGCATATGATGATGTGGAAGAGGATGTGAAAAATGAAGATTACAATCCTTTCGCAGAGAAATATACAATGGAAGGGTTTGAAGAGGAAGTACGTCAGATTCTGCTGATGATGATGGCGGAAACCTGCAGAGAATTCGAGAAGCTTCCTATTATTAAATATGGGGATATTCTTCGGAACATTTTATATTCCGGTGTGTGGTGCCGCTTTGAGGAAGTGAGCAGCAAACGCAGGGAAGAACGGGAGAAAGAGCATGTTAGATCCATATAGCGTACTGGGAGTTTCCAGAAATGCGACAGATGAAGAGATAAAAAAGGCTTACAGAAAGCTGAGCCGGAAGTATCATCCGGATGCGAATATTAACAATCCGAATAAAGAACAGGCAGAAGAGAAGTTTAAGGAAGTTCAGCGGGCATATGAGCAGATCATGAAAGAACGGGAGTATGGAAGCACCGGCGGTCCTTCTGGCGGCTATGGAGGTTATGGCTACGGGGGGTACGGCGGATATGGCGGCTTCGGAGGTCAGCAAGGTCAGGGGGCTTATGATGATGAGGAGAGTGTACGTAGGCGTGCAGCTGCTAATTTTGTCCAGAGTGGGCATTATCAGGAGGCTATGAATGTGTTGAACTCTCTTTCCCAGAAAAACGGAGAATGGTACTATATTTCTTCTATGGCAAATATGGGAATGGGAAATAATGTGAAGGCGTTAGAGCATATCCGGGAGGCTGTGAGAATGGAGCCTGCTAATCAGCAATATCGTATGCTCCTTAACCGTATGGAAGGCGGCGGAAGCTGGTACCAGACACAGCAGGGACCATTTGGCGGAATGCCGGTGGCCGGAGATGATATGTGTCTGAAGCTCTGCCTGGCAAATGCACTTTGCAGTATGTGTTGTCCGGGAAGTGGAGTATTGTGCTGTTAAAGGAAAATATTTTAAAAATTAATTGACAAGTAGACTTACCCGTATTAAACTGTTAAAGCGTGAAATAGATATAGATGCCGCAGAGAGTTTCTACACAGAATGTCTGCTGTGCGGCGATATAGGAGGAATCAGATAATGAGTATTCGAATTGGTATTCTGGGATATGGTAACCTGGGACGGGGTGTTGAGTGTGCAATCAAACATAATCCTGATATGGAACTGGTAGGTGTATTTACCCGTCGGGCTCCTGAAACTGTTAAAATTCTGACTGAAACAGCTAGGGTATATTCTGTAGATGATGCAAAGAAAATGAAAGATCAGATAGATGTTATGATCCTTTGTGGTGGCAGTGCTACCGATCTTCCGGAGCAGACACCGAAGTATGCCCAGTGGTTTAATGTAGTAGACAGCTTTGATACCCATAAGAGAATTCCGGAGCATTTTGCAAATGTTGATAAAGCAGCGACAGAGAGTGGACATGTTGGAATTATTTCTGTTGGCTGGGATCCGGGAATGTTTTCTCTGAATCGTATGTATGCAAATGCAATCCTGACTAATGGCAAGGATTATACATTCTGGGGAAAGGGTGTAAGCCAGGGACATTCTGATGCAATCCGTCGTATTGAGGGTGTAAAGGATGGCAAGCAGTACACAATTCCGGTAGAGGCTGCACTGGAGGCTGTAAGAAGCGGCAGTAATCCAGAGCTTACCACAAGAGAGAAGCATACAAGAGAGTGCTTTGTGGTAGCAGAAGAGGGTGCTGACCTTGCAAGGATTGAGAACGAGATCAAGACAATGCCGAACTATTTCGATGAGTATGATACCACTGTACACTTTATTTCTGAGGAAGAACTGAAGCGTGACCATAGTGGAATTCCTCATGGCGGTTTTGTGATCCGTACAGGAAAGACAGGCTGGAATGACGAGAACAGCCATGTGATCGAGTATAGTCTGAAGCTGGATTCTAATCCGGAATTTACTTCTTCTGTGATCGTGGCATATGCAAGAGCAGCATATCGCATGAATCAGGAAGGTCAGAAGGGCTGTAAGACAGTATTTGATGTTGCACCTGCATATTTAAGTGCCCAGAGTGGTGAAGAATTAAGAAAACATCTGCTGTAATTCTTAGATAATGTTATAAACACATACAGAGGCAGTTTCTGCATAATGTGGAAGCTGTCTTTTTTGCGTTTTGTTATATACCCATGAAAATACATATGACTTCCTGGTTTGACACCACCGGCACCTTGTTTGGGCTTTGTTCACAAAAAACACCTTGGTAAATATTATCTGTGAACAAAATGTTGTGCAATTCTTACAGAGTTGTACTTTCATGTTGACGATACGCTTAATCTGTAATATAATGAGCTACATAAACATGTAACAACTTTGTAAAACTTGTGATAAAAATATCACTATTAATTCAAAAAGGAAGGTAAGTATGCAAAGCAGATGTAAAAAATTCAGACTATGGAGTATCCTGCTGCTGGTAATGTTAATGGCAGCTGGTTTTTCATGCCAGGCGACATCAAGAGATGTGCAGGCAGCTGCTAAGAATGGATTCCGTACAGTAAATGGTAAAACATACTACTATAAAAATGGCAAGAAGGTTAAAGGCTGGCTTACTCTGAATGGTAAGAAATATTATTTTAGTAAATCTAACGGTGTTCAGGTTAAGGGCTGGCTGAAGGACAAAAAGGGAAGAAAGCGTTATTTCACCAGCAAGGCCGGAGTTATGGTTAAGGGCTGGCTTTCCAATTCCAAGGGACAGAGACGTTACTTTACACCATCTACAGGTTTCATGAAGACCAAGTGGCTGAAGCTGGGAAATAAGACCTATTATCTTTATACCGGTTCCGGAATCGCAGCTACAGGCTTTGTGAAGGACAGTAAGGGAAATACACGTTATTTCTCTAAGACTGGAATTATGGCTACCGGCTGGCTGACCAGCTCATCCGGTGTGAAGCGTTATTTCCAGACTACATCATCCACTGCTACTAATGGTATTATGGCAGTTGGTTTCAAGACTATTAATAATGTTACATATTATTTCTACAGTGATTCCGGGGCTATGGCTACCGGTTGGGTAGAGAACTCTGACAAGGGTACCAAGTATTACTTTGATCCTTCCTCAGGAGCGATGTTTACCGGTACACAGACTGTGGATGGCGTTACTTATGAATTTTCAAGCACAGGTATTTGCCTTGGGGAGAAGAAGGATGATCCTTCTGCTTCGGTTAATACCGGAAGTAAGACTATTAAGAATTACCTTGCAGGGGCACTTCTTCCAGTAGGTAAAGCTCTCTATGTATGGGGCGGCGGCTGGAATGATTCTACCAGAAAGGGACTTAGTGATACTATGACCAACTGGTATAATAAGTGGTCTGCTAATCCATCTGGATATGATTATAACAATTATCGTGACCTTTCCACTTCGAATAGAGCGAAGGGATTTGACTGCTCAGGCTTTGTAGGCTGGTCTGCTTATCAGGTAATGCAGACACAGTCAGGAGTTGGATATGGATACACAGTAGTATCTGGCGAAATCGGAAGCTATTATAAGGGTAAAGGCTGGGGAAGTATTGTGAATCAGTCTTACCTGTCACAGAACGGCTGGGAACTGAAGCCTGGCGACATTGGTTATAATGATGGACATACATGGATTGTTCTTGGACAGTGCAGTGATAAGAGTGTGGTGATCATTCATTCTACTCCTCAGGCTGGCGTCCAGATTTCCGGAACCACCACTCCTACAGGAAGCTATTCCAGTGAGGCAGCTGCTCTGGCTAAGAAATATATGTCCTTGTATTCAGGATACAGTATTTTTAATTACCATCCGTCTGTTGGAAATTACATCAGAAATGGTAATTATGTAAGATGGAATGGAAATACTCTTTCTGATCCAGATGGTTATTATAATATGACAGCGGATCAGATTTTGTATGATCTGTTTGGACAATGATAATTATGTAATATTATAGAGGGAATCAGTGGAAACACTGGTTCCTTTCTTTTTGGAAACAAACAAATATGTTACGAAATGTTACAGAAATTTAAAATTTATTGCAATTTAGGGTTGAAATCTTTGCAGAGGTGTGCTAATATGTAGCAAGATTGAAAAAGATATTGCAAACATATTACAAATTAAGTATTTTAGATTAAAGATTAATGAGGGTGATGAAACATGAAGAAAAGAATTGTATGTCTGACACTGGCGATTTTAATGTGCGGCTCACAGGTAGTAAGCGTAATGGCTGACCGTGAGAGCGACTTAAGAGAAGAGCAGGCCTGGACAAGCCAGCAGCTGGATGCTACATATGCACGCATGAGCGTTCTGTGGGATCAGAAGCAGCAGCTTGAGAGCCAGATTGAAACTTTGAATTCTGATCTTGTAAATGTAATGGTTTCCATTCAGACTCTTGAGAATGATATTGCTTCCAAGGAAGCCGAAATTGAGAAAACAAAAGGCGACCTGACTAAGGCTCAGAATGCTAAGGATAAACAGTATACTGCAATGAAAAAACGTATCCAGTATCTTTATGAGAAGGGTGGAAATAATGCCTGGTTCCAGATGATGTTAAATGCAGATAATCTTGCAGACCTTCTTACAAGAGCTGAGTACACACAGCAGATGTATGAGCAGGACAGAGAGAGCCTTCAGAAATACGCAAGAACAATTGAAGAGGTTCAGAAGTTAGAAGAACAGTATGAGCAGGAGAAAGCTGATTTCGAAACTATGAAAGAAGAGTATGAGGCTCAGCAGTCAAATCTTCAGTATCAGCTGGATGTAACCCGTGCAAATAGCGCTGATTGCGAGAATGAGATCGCATACGCACAGCAGCAGGCTACAGAGTACGCAAACCTTCTGGAACAGCAGCAGGCTGAAATTGAGCAGCTTGAGGCAGAACGTATTGCAGCTGAGGAAGAGGCAAGACGTCAGGCAGAGGCAGCCGCAGCAGCTGCAGCTGCTGAAGCAGCAGAAAGTGGTAACACTTCCGCTGAGGTTCAGTATGACGAGAATGGAAATGTAGAGAGCGGAAGCTCTGATGCATCTTCTGATTATGAATATGATGAGTATGGCAATGTTATTGATACAGACAATACTGTGGATAACAGCTCTTCTGAGAGTTCATCAGATAGCTCTGCAAGCAGTTCCACTTCCAGTGGATCAGGATCTTCTGTTGTAAGCTATGCTACACAGTTTGTAGGTAATCCATATGTGTGGGGCGGAACAAGCCTTACCAGTGGTGCTGACTGCTCCGGTTTCGTGCAGAGTGTATATGCGAACTTTGGTGTCAGCCTGCCAAGAACATCCTATGAGCAGCAGAATGCAGGCTATGAGGTATCTTATGCAGACGCTCAGCCTGGAGATTTGATTTGCTATGGTGGACATGTTGCAATCTATATGGGAAATGGTCAGATTGTACATGCATCTAATTCCAGAGACGGAATCAAGGTCAGCAATAACGCTGCATACAGAACTATTACTTCTGTAAGACGTCTTGTATAGTATTAATAAATGAATCAATTGGCCCTTCTGGATGTTTTCCGGAAGGGCTTTTGCATAGTTGAGTATTATAGTGATAAAAATCCTGGGTGAATGGTAATCTTTACCTGATAAAAAAATAACGAAATGTGTATATAGGGTTGACAAAAACAGTGACCGGTAGTATTATGATGTCAGTATAATTCCATATTGAACATATTAAGTGCTGACAGTTGTAAGCTGGCAGAAAGAGGGAATCAGGTGAGAAACCTGAGCGATCCGGTCACTGTAACAGGGGAATGAATCTCAGAATCCATTGTGCAGATGCATGAGAAGGAGAGAGGAATGATGATCCTGGAGCCAGGAAACCTGCTTGGTATGGCGAGGTTAAACTTCCGATGAAAGTGTAACAACCAGTTTTGGGGAATCCGCAGCCCCGAGATGTTGCCCACTGTTGTAAGTGGACATTTTTTATGGAATATCGCCTGTTCAGAAGAATTATACAGATTAAATGGCAGGCGATACTACTTCGGATGAAACCGTTCCCTCCGCGTATATATGAACGGATCATATTCTACCCCGG
>CAKRVL010000060.1 GCA_934408705.1 uncultured Blautia sp.
AGAAGCGTGTACTGACCATGCATAATGGAGTTATCATCAGCGACGAGAAAGAGGGAGAATATTATGAGGCCTAGTACCATCTGGTATACTCTGAAGCAGGGTATCAAGAACATTAAGAGGAATTTCATGTTTTCCATTGCTTCTGTTATTACAATGGCTGCATGTATTTTTCTCTTTGGAATTTTCTTTTCTATTGTAAATAATGTAAATACACTTGCACATAAGATTGAAGAGGATGTGCCTATCACAGTGCTTTTTAATGAGGGCACCACACAGGAGCAGATGGAGGCTGTGGGGAATCTGATCAGTCAGCGTCCTGAGGTTTCCAAGATTGAATTTGAATCAGCTGATGAAGCCTGGGAGAAGATGAAGAAGGAATACTTCGGAGATGATGCAGACGCAGCAGATGGCTTTAAGGATGATAATCCGCTGGCTAATTCCTCCAACTACCGTGTATATATGAATAATATTGAGAAACAGTCTGAGCTGGTCGCTTATATTAAGACGCTGGATAATGTACGTGAGGTTAACCAGTCCGAGCAGGCTGCGAAGACACTGGGATCTATTAACCGTATTGTTTCTTATGTATCTGTAGCTGTGATCGTGATCCTGCTGCTCATCGCTGTTTTCCTTATCAGTAATACCATTTCCGTTGGTATTACGGTGCGTAAGGATGAGATAGGGATTATGAAATACATTGGCGCAACAGACAGCTTTGTGCGTGCACCATTCCTTCTGGAGGGTATGACATTGGGACTGATCGGTGCAGGAATTCCTCTGATCGTATTGTATTTTTGTTATAACAATGTGGTAACCTATGTGTATACCAAGTTCAGCGTTCTTATGGGCGTTGTGGATTTCATTCCTGTGGGACAGATCTATCAGACACTGGTTCCTATAGCACTGGCACTGGGAATCGGAATCGGTCTTGTGGGAAGCTTTATTACCACAAGAAAACACTTGAAGGTGTGAGAAAAGTGTTTTACAATAAAAGCGGTTATTCTGGATCCGCTTGAATATTTTATAAGAAAGATATGGGGGCTGCTGGAGAGATCCGGCAGTCTTTTTGTATAAATGAGGAAAAGCATAAATGGCAGATAAACAGTTTATTAAAGGAGCTATAACCGGTGTACTGTGCGCTTCTCTTGTGCTGGGCGGGGGATATGCAGGCCTTCAGAGGAACGGACTGGCGGGAAGCACTGTGCTGTCGGATGTGGCAGTTACCCAGAAGATTAAGTATCTGGAGAATATTATTGATCAGAATTATCTGGAGGATGTAGATGAGGATTCCCTGAAAGAGGGAATTTACACAGGACTTCTCTATGGACTGGGAGATCCTTATTCCAGATATTATACGGAAGAAGAGTATGAGGAAGAAATGCGGGATACAGAGGGCTCTTATTCAGGAATCGGTGTGAGCATTACCCAGAATCCGGAGGGCGGTATTCTGGTGGTGGACTGCTATGAGGGCAGTCCGGCAGATACTGCAGGATTGAAGGCTAATGATGTGATTACAGCAGTGAACGGAACAGATGTGACAGAGATGACTCCTGCTGAGGTTTCCAGAATGATCCGGGAAAAGGATGACGGAACCTCTGTATTGACGGTTTATCATCAGGAGGCGGATCAGCCGGAGGAGATAACGGTTACATTAAGTGATGTGGAGCTGCCGACAGTTTCTTATGAAATGCTGGAGGATTCCGTGGGATATCTGCGGATCACAGAGTTTACCATGGTGACACCCCAGCAATTTGAGAATGCTTACAAGGATCTTAAGGAGAAGGGCATGGAGAAGCTTATCGTGGATCTTCGTGATAATCCTGGTGGAGTGCTTTCCTCAGTGTGTGATGTGCTCAGGCAGATTTTGCCAAAGGGGCTGATCGTGTATACAGAGGACAAATATGGGGAAAAGCAGGAGATGAAGTGTGACGGCGATACTCCAATTGATATTCCTCTGGCTGTGCTGGTAAATGAGAACAGCGCCAGTGCTTCGGAGATCTTTGCCGGGGCGGTGAAGGACTATGAGATTGGAACGATCGTAGGAACTAAAACCTATGGAAAGGGAATTGTCCAGAGTATCCGTCAGCTCTCTGATGGAAGTGCTGTGAAGCTGACAACTGCCAAATATTTTACTCCTAAGGGCAATGACATCCATAAGGTAGGAATCACGCCGGATGTGGAAGTGAAGCTGGATGCCAGCCTTTTGAACAGGACAGATTATACCAAAGAGGAAGATAATCAGCTTCGGGCCGCAATAGAGGCGGTTTCTCGTTGACAAAATTATTATGTTGGATTAGAATGGTAAAAGGATTTTTGTAAATTTTTTATGGAGGAACCATAATGAAACACAATTTTAAGAAAATCGAGCCGAAATGGCAGAAGAAATGGGATGAGCAGCAGGCATTTAAAGCTGTTGACGGAAGTGATAAACCGAAATTTTACGGCCTTGTAGAGTTCCCGTATCCAAGTGGTGCCGGAATGCACGTAGGTCATATCAAAGCATATTCAAGTATCGAGGTACTTTCCAGAAAGAGAAGAATGCAGGGATACAATGTACTGTTTCCTATCGGATTTGATGCATTCGGACTTCCTACTGAGAACTATGCTATTAAGACTAATACACATCCTCGTGAGATCACAGATCAGAATATTGCGAAGTTCACCAATCAGCTGAAGAGCGTTGGTTTTTCCTTTGACTGGAGCCGTGTGATCGATACCACACAGGAAGACTTCTATAAGTGGACACAGTGGATTTTCCTGAAGATGTTTGAGAAGGGACTTGTTTTCCGTGATAAGACACTGGTTAACTACTGTCCTTCCTGTAAGGTAGTTCTTTCTAACGAGGATAGCCAGGGTGGAAAATGTGATATCTGCCACAGCGATGTTGTGCAGAAGTCCAAGGATGTATGGTATTTACGCATCACCCAGTATGCAGATAAGCTTCTTGAGGGATTGGATGGTGTTGACTATCCGGCTAATATCAAACAGCAGCAGGTAAACTGGATCGGTAAATCCACAGGTGCTTTCGTGAACTTCGCAGTTGACGGAATTGATGAGACACTTGAGATCTATACCACCAGACCGGATACTCTGTTCGGTGTAACCTTCATGGTTATCGCACCGGAGCATCCGCTGATCGATAAATATGCTGACCGCATTGGTAACATGGATGAGATCAAGGCTTATCGTGAAGAGTGCGCGAAGAAGACTGAGTTCGAGAGAACACAGCTTGTGAAAGAAAAAACAGGCGTATGCATCCAGGGACTTCAGGGTGTCAATCCTGTAAATGGCAAGAAGATTCCGATCTTTATTGCAGATTATGTAATGATGGGCTATGGTACAGGCGCTATTATGGCAGTACCTGCACATGACCAGAGAGACTATGACTTCGCTAAGAAGTTTGGCATTGATATTATCCAGGTTATCAAGGGTGGAGACATTGAGAAGGAAGCTTATACAGGCGATGGCGACATGGTCAACTCTGATTTCCTGAATGGATATACTAATAAGAAGGATTCCATCAAGCGTATGCTTGAGGAGCTTGAGAAGAAGGGTATTGGTAAGGCTGGTGTTCAGTACAAGATGAAGGACTGGGCATTTAACCGTCAGAGATACTGGGGTGAGCCGATTCCGATCGTTCATTGCTCTAAGTGCGGTGATGTAGCTGTTCCTTATGAGGAGCTGCCACTTCGTCTGCCGAAGATCAATGATTTCCAGCCAGGTGAGGACGGACAGTCTCCACTTGCCAAGATTGAATCCTTCGTAAATTGCAAGTGTCCGAAGTGCGGCGGCGATGCCAAGAGAGAGACAGATACCATGCCTCAGTGGGCTGGTTCCTCCTGGTACTTCCTTCGCTATGTGGATCCTCATAATAATGAGGCTCTTGCAGACCGTAAGAAGATTGATTACTGGATGCCTGTTGACTGGTATAACGGTGGTATGGAGCACGTAACCAGACATATGATCTACTCCAGATTCTGGCATCATTTCCTGTATGACATGGGAATCGTTAATACTGCTGAGCCATATGCGAAGCGTTCTGCACAGGGTATGATCCTTGGCTCAGATGGCGATAAGATGAGTAAATCCAAGGGCAACGTAGTGGATCCGCTTGATATCGTAGAAGAGTATGGTGCTGATGCACTTCGTACTTATGTACTGTTTATGGGGGACTACGGCGCAGCTGCTCCGTGGAATGACAGCTCTGTAAGAGGCTGCAAGCGTTTCCTTGAGAGAGTCGCAGGACTTACTGACATTATGACAGATGAACCGGCTACTAAGGATATGGAGGTTAAGATCCATAAAGCCATCAAGAAGGTATCCTCTGATATTGAGGCTATGAAGTTCAACACTGCAATCGCCTGCCTGATGACACTTATCAATGACATCTACGCAGTTGGTAAGATCAGCAAGGACGACCTTGTGATCTTCATCAAGCTTCTCTGCCCATTTGCGCCTCATCTTTGCGAGGAAATCTGGGAATCTCTGGGCGGCGAGGGATTACTTTCACTTTCTCAGTGGCCTGAGTACGAAGAGAGCAAGACTGTAGAGGATTCTGTAGAGATCGGTGTTCAGGTTAACGGTAAGGTTCGTGGAACTATCGTGATTCCTAACGGCTGTGCGAAAGAAGAAGCTCTGGAAATCGCTAAGAAGGACGAGAGAGTTGCTTCCTTCCTGGAAGGAAAAACTCTTGTAAAAGAGATTTATGTACCGAATAAAATCGTAAACTTTGTTGCGAAATAAAGATTACCGGAATAGAGAAACTCCCCACTGAATTGCTGGTGGGGAGTTTTTTGAAGGCCATATAATAGTTACATGTATGCAGCGTTTTTGCTCACATAGTACCAGAAGGTACGGGTGGTCTTTTTGAATCTTTTGGTTTTGAAATTGAGGAAATAGTAGGTCTTATTGGTGTAATAGGCACCGGTGGGTGTGATTTCCTGAATACTGTCTAAAGTATAGCCTTTTTTGGAAACAGCGGCAAGTTTCCTGGCTGAGCCGGAACCGGAGGCTTTTTTCTTATAGAAGGTTATCTTCGTGCCAGAAGTATAGGGACTGGTGGATACGGCGTAATACCAGTAATTTCCTATGCGGGTAACTGTGGAAGCAGTTCCGCTGCTGTTCAACTTCCGGATCTTGCCGGTCTTGGCATCTAAGACAGCAGCCTGATTCTTATTATTAGACACGTAAAAGTAACGGTCCTGAACCTGGGTTGATGGGTATCCCAGATTATAGGATTTGGAGAGTGTCCTCTTATTGGCTTTGCCGGTGATGTTTACACTGTAAATTTTGTAATGTGTTGTGTAACCGCTGCAGGTGCTGTAGAAGATTTTGTTTCCATAGGGAATCATGGTGGTAAAGCTGTTCTTGGTCTTGTATATGTGGAGATCCAGGATTTTGCGCGCTTTACCGGTGCCATCTGCATTTTTGCGGTAGACATAGCCTATGTCATCCTGGTAGATCAGGTATTTGCCATTGGTATAGATGAAGGTGGCAACATGTACATATTCCGGCTTAAAATTGAGGATCACCTGGGTTGCTCCTGTCTGGCGATCCTGACGGCATACCTGGAAAAGGGAACTTCCCTGCTCATGGTTATAGTAATAGGAATATCCGCCGATTTCCACCGGATCGCCATACCCATTGTGGCAGATACGTACCCATGTTCCCTGAGCTGCCGCCTGTGTCTTCATCGGAAAAGATATTCCGAGAAGCATAGTAAGCAACATGGAAAAAGCTAAAAGTGTAAGTGATCGTTTAAATGATTTTCGCTCCATTTTTCCCTCCTTAAATGAAATAGACCTATTAAAAATGTAACAAAAAAAAGCAGGATTGTCAAAATGTTTGTGACTTTGAAAAAGAAACTCCTATAAGAAAGTTATAATAAAAATCTCTCCAGTTCTCATTATCGATTGACAAAATCATATAGAATAGATATAATATATTTACCAGAACAGTTGGAAGGTAGAAGCTCTCTACCCGCTCCTGTTATATTAGGTAAAGACTATAGAGATAGCCGTTCCATAACTTTTGCAGGGTCAGGACGGCTATTTCTTATGTACCACAAAATCTAGAATTGCAACAAGTAGAATACCTGCGGTTAATATAACCATGAATTCTTCATAAGTTGATATAATAATCACCACCTTCCGCTAGAAACTCGGATGGGTGAGAACACGTCCCCCAACTGCTCAGGAAAATATATTAAATTATATATCTATTGTATATGCGGATGGAAAAATCGTCAACATAAATATCTTATAAATTTAAAAAATATATAATAAGTTAACGAAAGGGCGTGATCATATGAAAGGTCTCAGCCAAAAAATATATCTGGAACTCCCTCTCCCAACAGAAGAGGATTCCCGCTCAGACCAGCAGCGTATCCTGGATGGATTGGCGGCAGCAGGTGTGGAGGAGAGGATTCACATGCCTGTCCACATTTTACGGCAGTTATACCCATTGCTGGATAACGCAAAGTGGAAAATAACCGTTTCCCTTGTCTGGAATGGGTACAACTGGGAAATTGCAGATATTGAGAGCGGGGACACTACTGCCCGGCATTACGGGCTGGCGGTAGACCTGGGAAGCACTACTGTAGTGGCAAGGCTTCTGGATTGCAATAGCAGCCTGATTTTGAAGGAAGTAAGCTGCTTTAATCGACAGATTAAATGGGGGACAGACATTCTGTCCAGGATTTTTTACTGTAAAGATAATAGAGAGAAGCTGGAAGAAGTGCGGCAGGCCACGGTGGAATCCATTGTGGAGTGCATGGATAAGCTGGGAGTACAGGCGGAAAACTGCCTTTCTATGGTAGTCGCCGGCAACACTACCATGATTCATTTCCTTCTGGGAATGGATGCCTTCTGTGTATTTTATACCCCACATGCAGTTCACGGGGATGCCCCTGGATTTCAGCCTGCAAGAGAAATCGGCATTCCCATAAAGGGCTACGTCTATTGTTATCCGGCCAAGTCTAACTACCTTGGCGGAGATATTACCAGCGGAATGATTGATACCGAATTATACAAGAAAGACGAGATCAGCGTTTTCTTCGATATCGGGACCAATGGTGAGCTGGTAATCGGAAATAAAGAATTCCTTCTCTGCGGCGCAGGGGCAGCAGGCCCGGCGCTGGAGGGAGGAGTGGTGCGCACCGGAATGCGGGCAGAGGCAGGGGCTGTTGATCAGGTGAAGATAAGAGATGGAAATATTTACGTGCATGTGATCGGAAGCCATGAGGAAGACTTAGGAAGTCATGAGAAAAATTCAGGTAATCATGAGGAATGCTCATCAGGCGAAGAACCCAGGGGAATCTGTGGTTCCGGCATTATTGACCTGATCGCAGAGCTCTTCCTGGAAGGCTGGATTGACATCCGCGGCAAGCTTTCCCCGGAAAAAAGCCCTCTTATTCAGGAGAGGGACAATCAGCTCTGTGTGGAATATGCCCCAGGGCTGTACTTCTACCAGAACGACATTGACGAATTTATCCGCACCAAATCCGCTGCCCACACCATGGTAGAGATCATGCTCCGGGAATCAGGTCTTGAGCTAAGCCAGGCAGACCGCTTCTATGTGGCAGGAGCCTTTGGCAAACACGTATCCAAAGAGTCTGCCATCACCATTGGCATGTATCCCGATATGAATCGCGACCACATTATTAACGCTGGAAATTCCTCACTGGAGGGAGCCCAGAAGCTGCTCCTAAACCGGAGCCTCCTTACTGATATCGATCAGATTCTGGAAGAAATGGTTTATATTCAGTTCGCCGAAGTGGAGGATTTCCTGGAATTAATGGTAGCGGCGCAGGCTTTGCCGCACACAGATTATAAGCGGTATCCTACGGTTATAGAGAAGCTGAAGGAACGACAAAAAGATATAAAGTTATAAACTGCTTTGGGATTTATTTTGATAAAAATTCATTTTCAAATGGTTGATTTGAAATTCTTACAGCAATAATGAGAGAATTGTAAAAAATATCTAAATTTATAGTAATTTATCACAAAATATGCTATACTACTCCCAAACCAACAGACAGGAAGTGTACGAAATGACAGAACCAAAGAAACCACCAATTACGAAAAGCTTCGGTTACGCATTCGAAGGAATCTTTACCTGCATTCGCAAGGAACGTAATATGAAGATACATTGTGTAATGGCAGTCCTGGTCGTGATCGCAGGATTCGTGCTGAAGCTTTCAGCTGTGGAATGGTGCATCTGCCTGGGATTGTTCGGACTGGTGATGGCATTGGAGCTGGTGAACACAGCAGTGGAAGCAGTAGTAGACCTTGTAACACAGGAATATAAGCCACTGGCGAAGATCGCCAAGGACACTGCGGCGGGAGCGGTTCTGATCGCAGCCATCATGGCAGCTCTGGCAGGACTTATCATTTTCGTACCCAAGGGACTTGTATTTCTGGGAGTCCTATAAAGAAAGGAGCACACACTATGGAACTTGGAGAAGGCATTAAGAAATTATTACTTGCAGGAATCGGCACAGCAGCAGTGACCGCAGAGAAATCCAAAGAGGTTCTTGACGAACTTGTAAAGAAGGGTGAGCTCACTGTTGAGCAGGGTAAGGTTCTGAATCAGGAACTGAAGCACAATATTAAAGAGAGCGTGAAGAAGAACGTAAATGTAACATTTAAGCCGTCGGATCCTGATGAGCTGAAGGATGTTCTTGGTAAAATGACACCAGATCAGCTTGCAGCGCTGAAGGAACAGATTACGAAGATGCAGGCCAAGGATGTGGATGCAGACGTAGAGAAAGCTGCAGAAGAAGCAGAGGAAGGTGAGGAAGCGAAGCAGGAATATGAGGACGATCCTCAGGAATAAGAATAAGAATCTAAAAGGAATTTATAAAGGCAGGACGAGGTGCAGCAGAGCACTGATCCTGCCTTTGTGGTAAGGAGAAAAGCCATGGGTGAGACAGACGAAAAAGAAATAACAGGCGGACAAAATAAAGAAGAAAGTGCAGGCGGAAATGCCCGGAAAGAAAAAGAATCCGGCAGCTACAAGGAACGGTTGAAGGAAATCACAGCAGTCCTTCATAAGCATGCCATAACCAGAGGTGTATCTCCGGAGAAACTAAGGCTGATTCTTACTGATCTGGGACCTACATTTATTAAACTGGGGCAGATCATGTCCATGCGCTCTGATATTTTGCCCAAACGCTATTGTGACGAGCTGATGAAGCTTTGTTCTGACGTAGAGCCCATGCCTTTCAATGAAGTAGAAGAGGTTCTTGAGGAGGCTTTCGGCTGTCCCTGGCAGGAGGAATTCCAGCAGATCCGGAAGAAGCCCCTTGGCTCCGCATCCATTGCCCAGGTACACAGGGCTGTTCTGAAGACCGGAGAGGAAGTGGTGGTGAAGGTCCAGCGGAAGGGCATTTATGAAATCATGGCCCGTGACATTGGACTTATGAAAAAAGCAGTCAAGCTTCTCCCGCCGGTAAGCATTAAGGAAGCCGTTGATCTGAATCTTGTGTTGGAAGAACTGTGGCGTGTTACCCAGGAAGAGATGAACTTCCTTACCGAAGCTGCGAACATGGAAGAGTTTTCCCGCAAAAACAAAAACGTAGCCTTCGTAAAAACTCCTATTCTTTACCGTGAATATACCACAGCCAATGTACTGACTATGGAATATATTGACGGAATCCCTATTGACGATAAAGAAACCCTGCTTGCAGGCGGGTATGATCTGGATGAAATAGGAAGCAAATTCGTAGACAACTTTATTAAACAGGTTATGGACGATGGATTTTTCCATGCAGATCCTCATCCAGGAAATGTAATGATCCAGGGTGGTAAAATCGTATGGATCGATATGGGCATGATGGGACGTCTGAATGACCGGGATCGTGAGCTGATCGGACAGGCTATTGAAGGTGTGGCATTAAATGACATTGGCAAAATTCAGGATGCGGTGCTGGCACTGGGAGAATTCAAGGGGAAACCGGATATGAGCCGGCTTTACACCGATATCCGGGATCTTATGGCGAAATATGGAACAACAGATTTTGGGGAGATTGACATTGTAGAAATTTTGACAGACTTAATGGATGTGATGAAGGAGAACAAAATTGTCATGCCCCATGGTCTGACCATGCTTGCCAGGGGACTTACTCATATGGAAGGAGTTCTGGCAAAAATCAGTCCGGAGATCAACATGGTCCAGATCGCTGCAGCCCGCCTGAAAAGCAATCTTCTGGAGGATGGAAACTGGAAAAAACAGATGAAGGGAACCGGGAAAAAGCTGTATCGTTCCATGCTCCGTGCGGTGGATATTCCTTCTCTGGCAGCAGATTTTCTCCAGGGGTGTATGAAAGGCCAGACCAAGATCAATCTGGATCTCCACGCTTCAGACGATCTGGCGTGGCTGATGCGCCGCCTGATTCGGAATATTGTGCTTGGACTTTGGGTTATGGCACTTCTTATCAGCTCCAGTATTATCTGTACCACAGATATGCGACCGAAGATGTATGGAATTCCTGTACTGGGCGTGATGGGATATCTGGGAGCCTTTGTGATCCTGATGTATTTGTTTATTAAACACTACATGAAAAAGTGAGAAATCGGTAGAGATTTCCGTGCAGCATAAGCACTGGGAAAAAGTGGTGGAAAAAAGTGTAAAATTCTTATCATAAGTGGAGAAAATCACGAAAATTACCTAAAATAGGTGGAAAACCTAACTGTCAGGTTGACACGTTTAAAGACAGGTGCTATCTTATTAAAAGACTGCATTGCAAAAAATGTCGAAATAAGAGAATATGGAACCGCCGGCACATGGGATAAGTCCAAATGTCGGCGGGGATATATAAATTTAGATAAGTTATAAATATAAAGGATAAAACCGGATAGTCCGGAAAGGTATTTGGGGAGGGGAAAAGAAAATATGTATAGGAAGGATTCTGAGGGCTGGTTAAAGCACGCGGATTTCATTTTGTTGGATATGGTCTGCCTGCAGCTGGCATTTATTCTGGCGTATGCCTGCCGTGGATATGGCTTTAACATATATGGAGATATTTTGTACCGGAATATGGCAATCTTCTTCGGTCTTGCAGATCTGGTGGTGATCTTTACTTCCGGAACTATGAAGAGCGTTCTGAAACGAGGTCATTACAGAGAATTTGTTTCTACATTGAAGAATGTGGCAGCAGTAGGCGCACTGGCAATTGCCTACTTGTTTATGATCCAGGAAGGACAGAGCTTCTCCAGAATGATTCTTTTCACTACAGTTGGAATTTACCTGGTGCTTACCTATGCCACAAGAGAAATCTGGAAGAATTTTTTACATAAAAAAATGGAAATCGGCGGAGATAAAAAGCTCCTGATCATTACGTCAAAGAAAGTGGCCAAAAATGTAGTGAAAAATATGCAGGAGAATAACTATGCCAGATATTCTCTGGCAGGAGTTGTTGTGATTGATGATGACTGTACGGGAAAGCAGATCTGCGGCGTTCCTGTAGTCGCCGGTGAAAATGATGTTCCTATGTATGTATGCCAGGAATGGATCGATGAGGTGTTAATAGTTATCCCTGATGAGCTTCCATATCCGGATCAGCTCATTGAAAGGCTTACAGAAACCGGTGTGACAGTTCATCTGAACCTTGCAAAGATCACCAACAGAACCGGTAAAAGGCAGTTCGTGGAGAAAGTGGGCAATTACACAGTTCTGACAACAAGCCTTAATTATGCTTCCTTCGGTCAGCTGCTTGTGAAACGTCTCATGGACATCTGCGGCGGGCTGGTTGGCTGCATTGCCACCGGGCTTATTACTATATTCGTAGGTCCTGCAATTTATATTGCATCTCCAGGCCCCATTTTTTTCTCCCAGGAACGAGTGGGAAAGAATGGCAAGAAATTTAAAATGTACAAATTCCGCAGTATGTATCTGGATGCGGAAGAGCGAAAAGCAGAGCTTATGGAACAGAACAAATTGGGCGACGGAAAAATGTTCAAAATGGACTTTGATCCCAGAGTAATCGGAAACCGGGTGCTGCCAGACGGAACACAGAAGACCGGAATCGGAGATTTCATCAGAAGAACCAGTCTGGATGAGTTTCCCCAGTTCTTTAATGTGCTGAAAGGAGACATGTCCATTGTGGGAACAAGACCGCCACTGATTTCAGAAACCAATCTGTACGAGCCCAGACATAAGGCGCGTCTTGCCATCAAACCGGGAATCACCGGAATGTGGCAGGTAAGCGGAAGATCAGATATCACGGAATTCGAAGAAGTGGTGCGATTGGATAAGGAATATATTGAGAACTGGGATATTGGGTTGGATCTTAAGATATTGTTGAAGACAGTTGAGGTAGTGCTTAAGAAAGATGGATCGGTGTGATGAGTCAATTGTCAAATGATTCATTGCGTTAAGATCTAGCATTAAAAATAGAAAGGGAAATCTGGTAATCAGATATTTAGAAGTAATTATGATGAATGACCAATACAAAAAAATGAAAAATTTATTTTTAAGACAGAGCTATATAGACGCGTGGGAAGACTATCAGCGTTCAATCAGGAAGAAAAGCTTTGCACAATGGGATTATATTGTATTGACTGCATCTAATGAAGAACAGGCAAGTGCATTTCGTAGTCAGATTATGTATCGGCAGAATAGAAATGTATTACCCTGTAAGACGAAATATTTAGTATTACCTGATCCCGATGGAAAAAGAGTTGGTTCCGGCGGAGCCACTTTACAGGTGTTGAGAACCTTAGCGGAACAAGAAAATATTGCAGGTGATTTTCATAATAAGCGAATTCTAGTAATTCATTCAGGTGGAGATAGTAAAAGGGTTCCTCAGTATTCTGTTTGTGGAAAACTTTTTTCGCCAGTTCCCCGTGAGCTTCCAGATGGAAGAGCGTCCACATTATTTGATGAGTTTCTTATAGGCATGGCAGGAGTACCGTCGCGTTTTCGTGAAGGAATGCTGGTACTTTCCGGTGATGTTCTTCTTTTGTTTAATCCCTTACAGATTGATGCACATTTTAATGGCGCAGCTGCAATTTCTATGAAATCCCCTGTGGAAGTGGGAAAAGATCATGGTGTATTTCTAAATAATGGAAAAGATTATGTGAAAAAATTTCTTCATAAGCAATCAGTTGAAACTCTGGAACAATTAGGCGCAGTTAATGCACAGGGAAATGTTGATTTGGATACAGGCGCAGTTCTGTTCGATATAAATTTGATGAATGCGCTTTTATCATTGATACAGACAAATGGTGAGATTGATGAAGATAAATACTCACTATTTGTAAATGAAAAAGCACGTATTAGTTTGTACGGGGATTTCCTTTATCCTCTGGCTGAGGATTCTACACTGGAACAGTATTATGAAGAACAGCCGGAAGGTAAGTTTTGTGATGAATTAAAAGAATGTCGTACCAGAATTTGGGAGGCATTACACTCATTTGGAATGAAACTTATTTGCCTTTCACCCGCAGAATTTATTCATTTTGGAACTACCTGGGAACTTTTAGGACTTTTAACAGACGAAATTGCAGATTATGAATATCTGGATTGGAAATCATTAGTATTTACCAATTATCAATCTAATAAGAACGTGCATGCAGCAGTTCATAATGCGCTTATTGAGGAAACTGTACAGCTGTCAGATCACTGCTATGTAGAAAATAGCTGGTTGAAAGGTAACACTATTCTTGAAAAGGAATGCATAGTTTCACAGCTGGAGCTTGAAGATGTAGTTGTTCCTTCGATGGCTCTTCATGGGGTCGAAATCCAGAGCGAAAAAGATAAAAAACAGTACATTGTAAGAGCGTATGGTATTAAGGATAATCCTAAAGAAACACTGGAGAGAAACGGAAGATTCTTGAGTGGAGATTTGCAGACATTTATGGATCTGAATAATTTAAAGGTGAAAGATATCTGGAATGATGAAGAACATTCACTGTGGAAAGCGAAACTCTATCCAGTAGCTGAAAGCCAGAAAGAAGCAGTTTCATGGGCCATCTTACTTTACTCTATGAGTCATGAAAAAGCGGATGTTGAAAAGCTGGCAATGTGGAAAGCTGCAAAACGTTATTCTTTGGAAGAATCTTTCCAGATGGCAGATGCGTCTGTTTTGGTACCTTGGGAAGAACAACTGGAAGATAGAATTCTTATAGAACGTTTTTTGAATCGATTACGCGCTGGAGAACATTATGTAGATACATTAAAAACTTTTGGTGCTACAGAATTGGATGAAAAGCAGTTTGATATGCTTATGGAAATGGTAGAAGAAAGTCTGCCGTTTAAAGATAGAATTCGTGTTTTATACAGTATTTCCCGTTCTATGAAATTTATGAAGAAAACATTTCATGGAATTAGCTATGACCAGATTGAACAGAAGTGTTTTGATCTGATTCAGCAGGAAATTTTTCAGGTCAGCAACGTGAATCAGGTGAAAAAATATAAGATCGCTAAAGATCAGGTGAAGGTGAATCTGCCTGTACGTGTTAATTGGGGCGGAGGCTGGACAGATACACCGCCATATTGCAATGAAAATGGCGGAGTTGTATTAAATGCTGCCATTTTGCTTAACGGACAGGAACCTATTGAGGTAGAGCTGAGAAAAATCCCAGAGAAACATATTGAATTTGCAAGTTTAGATTTAGATGCGTATGGTGTAGTAACTAATGCAGCTGAAATTCAAGATTGTCATAATCCTTACGATTCGTTTGCACTTCATAAAGCAGCATTGATTGCATGTGGAATTGTGCCTATAAAGGGAGCTGCAGATTTGGAAAAGATTTTGGAAGACCTGGGTAGTGGATTCTATATGTCTACGAGGGTGAAAGGAGTTCCGAAAGGATCAGGTCTTGGAACAAGCAGCATTCTTTCGGGAGCCTGTGTTCGTGCGCTTGGAGAATTTTTCGGTGCAAATTGGAGTGATTATGATGTATATGAACTGGTATTAAATCTGGAACAGATTATGAGTACCGGAGGTGGCTGGCAAGATCAGGTTGGAGGGCTTACCGGTGGTATTAAGTATATTACTTCCCGACCTGGAATGAAGCAGAAGCTTAAAGTTGACTATCTGGAACTAGATGATGATACAAAAAATGAACTTCAAGAGCGATTTGCACTTATCTATACAGGCCAGAGACGTTTGGCAAGAAATTTACTTCGAGATGTAGTTGGAAATTATATCGGAGGCAAGAAAGAATCAAAAGAAGCATTGGAAGAAATGAAACATCTGGCTGTAATGATGCGATATGAATTGGAACAGGGAGATGTGGATGCTTTTGCACAGTTGTTAAATGAACATTGGGAAGTGTCTAAGAAATTAGATGCAGGTTCTACCAATACTTGTATTGATCAGATATTTGCAACCTGTGAAGATTTGATTGATGGAAAATTCATCTCTGGCGCAGGTGGTGGTGGATTTTTGCAAGTGATTTTAAAAAAGAACGTTAATAAGGAAATGCTGAGAAAAAGATTGTTAGGTGTTTATCAAGATTCAGGTGTAGATGTTTGGGATTCGGAGTTTATTTGGTAAATTGTATATAAACATTTATGAGAGGAATATGGAGAAATGTCAAATAAGAAAAATCTCTTGATTTATGCTCATTATTATATTCCAGATACTGCGTCAACGGGGCAGATTCTCCGTGAATTGGCAGAGGGTATGCTGGATAAGTTCAACATTACGGTCATCTGCGTGGTGCCAAGTTACTTAGGAACTATCGAAGAAAAATACAAGACGCAGAAATATTACGAAGAAGAAATCAACGGCGTAAAAGTTTTAAGGATAAGAGTGCCGGAGTTTAGTAAGACCAATAAGAAGAGTCGTGTGAAGAACATAGTTTCTTATTTCTTTGGGGCAATGGGAGCGACTTTCAAGGTTGGAAAACAGGACTATGTATTCTCCATCTCTCAGCCACCGATTCTCGGCGGTCTGCTGGGGGTCTGGGGCAAGTGGATAAAACACGCCAAGTACATCTATAACATTCAGGACTTCAACCCGGAGCAGGTGCTGGCCGTTGGTTACACCAAGAGCAAATTTATCACCGATGCCATGATGTGGTTCGACAAGTTCAGTTGCAAGAGAAGTGACTTGCTCATCACAGTTGGCCGCGATCTGGTTGAGACGGTAGAAGGCAGATTTAAGGGAAAGAAAGTCCCGAAGACCGTCATGATTAATAACTGGACTGATGAAAATGAAATCTATCCGCTGGAATTGGATAACGAGAGAGTAGTTGCTTTCAAGAAGAAGTACGGGCTTGACGGTAAGTTTGTCATCATGTACTCCGGCAATATCGGTCTGTACTATGACCTTGAGAATCTGATTAAGGTTGTGGAGAGAATCAAACCGGGTACTAAGACTACCGATGGCCGAGAGGTTGTATTTGCTTTTGTTGGTGCTGGTTCTGTGCTGGACAAGTTAGTGCTTTATGTGAAGGAACATCACA
This sequence comes from uncultured Blautia sp., assembly GCA_934408705.1. Lineage (GTDB taxonomy): Bacteria > Bacillota > Clostridia > Lachnospirales > Lachnospiraceae > Blautia_A. The sequence continues at coordinate 16,416 of CAKRVL010000060.1, forward strand.
TGGACAATGTGGTTTTCATTCCGTACCAGGATAAAGCAGACCTTATCTATAGTTTGAACGCCGGTGATGTTCACTGGTGTGTGAACGCAAAAGGCATTAAAGGCGTGTCTTGCCCGTCAAA
>CAKRVL010000061.1 GCA_934408705.1 uncultured Blautia sp.
ATACCAGGTGCAGCAACAGGCAGGAGGATCTTTAAAAGGGCATGTACGCGGTTACAGCCGTCAATAGTGGCAGCCTGTTCCATTTCTGCGGAGATACTCAGGAAGGTACCGCGGAGCAGCCAGATGGCAAATGCCTGGTTAAACGCAGCATTGATGAAAATAAGACCGATAATGCTGTTTGTAAGGTGGAAGGCCATCATAACCTTGTAAATACCGATCAGAAGTACAACCGGTGCGAACATCTGGGAAACGATAACGAATCCCAGGAATGCGGTCTGACCTTTGAATTTCATTCTGGACAGGGCATAAGCGGCAGGAATACCACAAAGCATAGCCAGAAGAGTAGAGCCGCCTGCGATTATAATAGAGTTCAGCATATAGCTGCTCATTGGTGCCAGCTTCCATACATCGGTAAAGTTGGACCAGATCGCATCAACTGGGAAAATAGTTCCATTCATGGAAAATATTTCCGCACGGCTTTTAAGGGCGGTACAAATAGTTACAAAATAAGGATACAAGGTAAACAGACAGATCGCGATGATCACAATATAAAACAGCACTCGCAGAACTGTGTTTCTTGTATTTTTTTTCTTTACTGTTGCATTGGTGCTTGCCATATCATTCGTCTCCTTTCTTCAGCACGGAAACCATATACAGGCTGGCGCAGAAGAGCAGAATAAGGAAGCCGATAACAGATACGGCTGCTGCCTGTCCCTGCTTGCCATTATAAAAGGCCAGCTTGTACAGATAGGTAACCAGGGTGTCGGTGCGGTTGGCCGGATCGCCCTTGGTGATAGTCCAGATGATCGGAAAAGAGTTAAATACATAGATGATGTTCAAAATAGTACTGATAGTAAGGTTCGGACGTACTAATGGAATGGTGATCTTGAACATTTTCTGCCAGTAGGAGGCACCGTCCACAGCTGCTGCCTCGTAGTAGCTGGCATCAATACTCTGCAGACCAGAAAGTACGGTAAAGGTTACAAATGGGATTGTAACGAAAATACCGCAGGCTATTTCCCAGGCAAAGTAAGCACCGGCAGTAGGGGTCCAGTTAACAGCATGGTCGATAATGCCAAGTCTCATCAGCAGCGTATTTAATGTACCGTAATCTGTGTCAATAATGAATTTCCAGATACTTGCCTGAACGATCAGTGTAGTAGCCCATGGGAAAACAATGACAGCACGCGCCAGCTTACGGCCCTTAAATTCGTTGTTGAGAAGAATTGCAAGGATAAAACCGAGAAGTGTGGAGATTCCAACAACTGCAACCGTCCACACAAGGGTATTTCTTAATACCATGCCAAAGACCGGGCTGCTTGTTACCTTCTGGAAGTTCTCCAGACCGGCGAAGCCCTTGATCAGACCGGCTTTGGTAACTTTGCTCAAAGCCATACGGAATACAAATACGATGGGAACCAGGATGAAGATTGCCATAAGAAGAACACTGGGCAAAATCCAGATATAGGGTTCCACTTTTTTGAATTTTTTCTTCACAGGGATACCTCTTTCTAATAAATAATTTAAAAATGGACCGGACCATCTAGTCCGGCCCATTATCTTTATTGTAATGGGAATGCTAAAGCTTAGCCAGCAATCTCGGCCTGAAGGTCATCCAGTAATTCCTGAACATCGCCGCCAAGAAGTGCGTTCTGCTCAACATTGATTACGCCCTGTTTTACATCTGCCCATTCAGCCTTAGCCGTCGGATAGAATTTACAGCTGTCTAAGATATCAATCCAGCTTGCCATGTCTTCGTTAGCTGCTGCAAGAGCCTCGCCGCCAGTCTTGGTAGCCGGGAGGAAGCCTTCCATATCAACCCACTCAGTATAACGTGCATCATCATAGAAATAATCGAAGAATGTGGAGATAGCAGCCTTCTCATCATCTGAGTAGTCATTATCGAAGCACATGAAACGATCCATAACACCAGCAGATACAGATTCGCCTGTATTAGATGGGATAGAAGCAACACCATAGTTAACTTCGTTTCCACCTGTAGCAATATATGTAGGTAAGCTGTTCGGTGCGATCAGCATAGCCACCTTGCCTGCTCCGAACATATCCTGCAGGTCGTAACGTGTATCATTAGCAGGATCTGTATTAGTGTAACCATTATTTACAAGATCGATTGCGAACTGGATAGCTTCTACGTTCTGCTCGCTATTAAGAGCCCAGTTGCCGTCCTCATCAACGAATCCGCCACCGTTATTCCAGGTGTAGTATGCGAATGCAGCCTGACCTTCATCAGTTGTCATATCAATACCCCATGGATAAATGCTGTCATCATAAGCTTTAAGAGCTTCGCATGCAGCACTCAGTTCTTCCCATGTAGTAGGAACCTCTACGCCTGCTGCATCAAGGATATCCTTGTTATAATACATAGCACGTGCAGATGCAAGATCCGGGATAGCCCATACAGTTCCGTCTACTTCAGACTGTGCAAGGAATGCATCATACATCTTGCTGTAAGTCTCCTCAGATACAACGTCCTGAATAGGAAGGAGAAGATCATCTGCCTGATAGTCAGCAAATACGTCGATGTTCAGTACATCCGGTGCCTCGCCATTAGCGATTCGTGTGTTAACTACGGTATAGATGTCGTTCCAGGAAACAACTTCTACGTTCAGGTTGATGTCTGGATTAGCCTCGTTAAATTCTGTTACAAAATTAGCCCACCAGTCAGCGGTCTGCTGGCCATACTGTGCTGCGATGACATTCACATCAACCTTATCAGCTGCTGATGCGATGACAGGAGTCATGGAAAGAGTCATTGATAAAGCAACACCTGCAGTTAAAACCTGTTTCATTTTCATATAAAATACCTCCCTTAAGATACGTGGTGAGACAATCCATAGCTTACACCCTCATACCAGCTGGAATGTCTCTTGTAGTTAATAGCATACAATAGAAACAACAGAATGTCAACAAAAATTGTTAAAAAAACAATAAAAATAGTCAAAAACAAAAAGAAACCCAACGAAATGCACAAAGAAATAACAAAAAACCACAAAAGCAGAAGAAAAAGTGATAAGCGGTTTGACATTGCATAGGGAGATATTATACAATGATGCACAAACGGAAATTTTATATGCGGTCATGTTGAAAGCATGGATTTCCGGAGAAATAAAGGAAGGAGGAGACAGCAGAGAATACTCGGATGAAGGAGCTGCTGTATATTCAAATGGAAGAATTATATGCTGCAATTGAGGAAAAAATTAAAGCATCAGGTTATCCGCGTCAGATTTCCGGTGCGGATGTATACGATGATATCTGTGATCAGATCGAGGGGAAAGAAAATGGAAGCTACATTCTCTTATCAAAGTTTGATGATGATGTGATTTTTGAGTACCATATCACTGTGATGGACGATGACTTTAATCTTGGTGTGCTTACCATGCGTACACCTGAAGGTGTGTTTGAAACAGATTTTGACAAGTAGGATAACACACATCAATCATTTTAAGCTTTGTACTGCCGGAAGATATGGAGATTAAGAAACTGGGCGAATAATATAAGAAATATCAAAAAATAAAAAGAAATACCGCAAGATTTCTAAAAAGCATAGCAATAACAAGGTTGAAATGCTGATAACAAAACCGTATTCTTATATTAAAAATGGTAAAGTGAGGTTGCAAAATGGAGCAGAAAAAAGGAAGAGTTACCATTCCTACCAACCTGGATGTAGTAAATGAAACTCTGGATATTATGGAAGAGTGGGGGGCAGATGCGATCCGTGACTGTGATGGAACTGAGTTTCCTCAGGAACTGAAGGATACCGGAGCGAAAATCTACGCTACCTATTATACCACCAGAAAAGATAATGAATGGGCGAAAGCAAATCCGGATGAAATACAGCAGATGTATATTATGAGTTCTTTTCATACTGCAACATCTGATAAGCTTGAGATCCATCTTATGGATCACCTGTACCCGGATATGCTGAAGGTAAATAACCGTGATGATATCACCAGATGGTGGGAGGTTATAGACCGTACTACAGGAGAGGTAGTTCCGGTAAGTCAGTGGTCATATGATGAGGAAAGAGGAAATGTGGTAATCACATCTGCGAAGCCTTTCCATGAGTATACAGTCAGCTTCCTGGCTTACATTATGTGGGATCCAGTTCACATGTATAATGCAGTAGTGAATGAATGGAAGGATGTAGAGCCTCAGATTACCTTTGATGTGCGTCAGCCGAAGACAAGAGCACATTCCCTGGAACGTCTCCGCAGATTCCTTGACACTCATCAGTATGTGAATGTAGTGAGATTTACTACATTTTTCCATCAGTTTACCCTGATTTTTGATGAGCTGGCAAGAGAAAAATATGTAGACTGGTTCGGTTATTCCGCTTCTGTAAGTCCTTACGTGCTGGAACAGTTTGAAAAAGAAGTTGGTTATCCATTCCGTCCGGAATATATTATCGACCAGGGTTATATGAATAATACATATCGCATTCCATCAAAGGAATTTAAGGATTTCCAGGCATTCCAGCGTCGTGAGGTTGCCGCGCTTGCGAAAGAGATGGTGGATATTGTACATGAATACGGCAAAGAAGCCATGATGTTTATGGGTGACCACTGGATCGGTATGGAACCGTTTATGGATGAGTTCGCATCTATCGGACTGGATGCAGTTGTTGGAAGTGTTGGAAATGGTGCAACATTACGTCTTTTCAGTGATATTAAGAATGTAAAATACACAGAAGGACGTTTCCTTCCATACTTTTTCCCGGATACCTTCTATGAAGGCGGGGATCCTGTAAAAGAAGCAAAGGTAAACTGGGTGACTGCCAGACGTGCCATTCTGAGAAGCCCGATCCAGAGAATAGGATACGGCGGATATCTGAAGCTGGCACTCCAGTTCCCGGATTTTGTACAGTATATCAAAGAGGTATGCCAGGAATTCCGTACCCTTTACGATAATATCCAGGGCGTTACTCCTTACTGTGTGAAGCGTGTTGCTGTATTAAACTGCTGGGGACGTATGCGTTCCTGGGGCAACCACATGGTACATCACGCAATTTATTATAAACAGAATTACTCTTATTTTGGAATAATCGAGGCATTAAGCGGTGCACCATTTGACGTTTCTTTTATCAGCTTTGATGACATTCTGGCAGATAAGGATCTGTTGAAGAAATTTGATGTTGTGATCAATGTTGGTGACGCTGACACTGCACAGAGCGGTGGTGAATATTGGATAAATGAGACGATCATTACTGCTGTGAAAGAGTTCGTTTACAATGGAGGCGGATTCATCGGTGTTGGTCAGCCAGCAGCTCACCAGTGGCAGGGAAAATTCTTCCAGCTGGATGATGTGCTTGGTGTAGAGGAAGAACGTGGCTTTAACTTAAATACAGATAAATATAACTGGGATGAGCATAAGGATCACTTCATTCTGGCTGATACAGAAGGCCATGTGGATTTCGGCGAGGGAAGAAAGAATATTTTTGCACTGCCTGAAACCACCATTCTGGTTCAGAATGACCAGGAAGTACAGATGGCAGTGAAGACCTTTGGAAAGGGCCGTGGCGTTTATATCAGCGGACTTCCATACAGCTTCAAGAATAGCCGCGTACTTCATCGAGCAGTCCTTTGGTCAGCATCTGCTGAGGAGGAGCTGAACCGCTGGTATTCCACAAACTACAATGTAGAGGTTCATGCTTATGTGAAGAATGGCAAATATTGCGTAGTAAATAATACTTATGAGCCTCAGGATACTGTAGTATATAAGGGTGACGGAAGCAGCTTCGAGCTTCACATGGAAGCAAACGAAATTAAATGGTATCAGATATAAATAATATTGGAAAATACATTTTAGATTATCTGGCATTCTTATCTCCCATGTGATAGAATAATCAGTAAATGAAGGGAGTGTTGATTATGACTTATAAAGAAAAAAAGCGTTCAATGTTTCTGGGACTGCCATGGACCTTTACATCTTATACCGTGACAGATGAGATCATAACAGTGGATTCCGGTTTACTGAGAAAAGAAGAGAATGACTGCTATTTATATAAGGTGATCGATGTGCGTCTGGAGAGCACATTAATGGAGCGGATCTTAGGACTTGGCACTATCCATTGTTTTACCGGGGATGTGACAGATCCGGACCTTAGATTGATGCATATTAAGAATTCCAGAGAAATCAAGGATTATATTCTGAAGCAGTCTGAGCAGGAGAGACTGAAGAGAAAAACATTAAATATGCAGCAGCTGGACGGCAATCCTGGAATGAGCAGGATGGCTGAGACAGACAGCTGCCACTGAAAAAAGCCCTTCGGGGCTTTTTTTATTTTATACAGATATCAAATGATGTTGGGGTCAAAAGGTTTTTTGACCCCTTTGATACCAGATTGCTACGTGCTTTGCACTCCCGCAATCTTCAAAAACATTCGTAATCCGCTCATTTTTCTTCGAAAAATGGCTACTTACTCATGTTTTTGGCGGGTCAAGAGATCAAAAATCCTCTTGCAAGCGAGCTTGCATCGGCTTTTTGACTTTTGACCCTGGTATCATCAAATTTCTTACGGTTACTATCAGAAGTGCTAGTGCAAAAAAAAAGTGATTATGTATAATAAAATTAATAAGGATAGTATGCCTGTAAAGAAAGGAGAAAATGCTTATGAAAAACAGTCAAAGGTGTTTAAGAAGGGTTGGAGTGCTGCTTACTACATTTTTACTTGTAGTAATGTGCCTGGCAGTGGATACAACATCTGTAAGTGCTGCGAAGGTTAAACTGAATAAAACAAAGCTTACTCTGGTCCAGGGTAAGAAAAAACAGTTAAAAGTGAAAGGCACAAAGAAGAAAGTTAAATGGTCTTCAACAAAGAAATCAGTGGCAACAGTTAATAAGAAGGGTGTTGTTACTGCGAAGAAAAAAGGAACTGCATACATTAAAGCAAAGGTTGGTAAAAAGACATATAAATGCAAGGTTATTGTAAAGGGTAAGAAAGCACCGGCTAAGCCAGCACCTACAAAGCCAGCAGCTCCGGTAAATCCACCGGCAGGACCTACAGCAGCGCCACCGGCTCCTACAACTCCACCGGCAACGCCTACTGTGGCTCCGGCGAAAACTCCGGTACTTAGTGCAACATCTTTAAGTATGCATAAAGGTGATTATTATCAGCTTAGTGTACAGGATCCGAAGTATGATCCGGTATGGACCAGCTCTAATAAGAATGTGGCAGAGGTAGACAGTAAGGGAAAGGTACATGCGATCAACACTGGAACAGCAGAAATTAAAGTAGATGCAGGAACAATTCTTGTTTGTACGGTTACAGTTACCCAGGAAACAAAGCCTCAGACAGAGCCGGCTCTTACGAAAAACGTTATAAAAGGAAAACGTCAGGTCAAGAATGAAGCGGGAGAACCGATCGTGATAGACATTCCTCTGAATACTTATACCTATACCTTCAGTACGATTCCAACAAATGTGGAAGAGCTGAAGCAGTATAATATCAGTGGTGATGATGGAAGATATAAGGTGCTTGCCCTTTATATCATGTCACTTCGCACATGGAAACCGGAAAATCAGACAGACTGCGAAGAAATGATTGGGTATTTATGCAACAAGCAGTTATCCGTTTATGAGAAGCAGCGATTAGCTGACCAGATGAAGAAAGGAAACCAGTATCTCTATCTTGGAAATGCATTCTTGAATGGTGCAACTCCGGCTAATAACTATACACCGGCACAGCCGTATTCAATTACACTGACTCAGGATTCTGTAGTGGATGAAGATCAGGTATACATTCCGGCAAATCCTTCTATACCAACTCCGGATCAGTACAGAGCCTTTATTTTCTGTCAGGCATCTGATAGCGGTAAATGGATCGATGTTTATAAATCATCTAAGGATGGAAATTGGTACATGTATAAGTGGATGGATCTGATCACTTCGATCAAAGCTCCGGCTTCAAGTAATCCATTCTAAGGGACGTCTTTCTGAAACAGAAAATGTAAATAAAACAAATAGCTGAAATGAGTAAGGGCAGATATCAAAGACCGTGGTTTTTGGTATCTGCCCTGAATGTATTTTACGAAAACAGGTTGATAAAGAGTGCTGTGGATATTATAATAGGAATACAGCAAAATTCACTGGAAGGAGTCAGTTTTATGACAGTCAAAGAAAGAATCGCCGCACTTCGGGCGAAAATGAAAGAGAAAAAAATAGACGCTTATCTTGTTCCTACAGATGACTTTCACGCATCTGAATATGTAGGGGAATATTTTAAGTGCAGGAAATATATTACAGGCTTTACAGGTTCCGCCGGAAGAGCAGTGATCATGCAGGATATGGCGGGATTATGGACAGATGGACGTTACTTTATCCAGGCAGCAGCGCAGCTGGAGGGAACCGGAGTAGAGCTTTTTAAGATGGGAGAACCAGGTGTTCCTACTGTGCATAAGTTTCTTGAGGAGAAGCTGGGAGAGGGAATGCGCCTGGGCTTTGACGGAAGAACCATCAGCGCCAAAGAGGCAGATGAGCTTTCTGAGATTCTTAAGAAAAAAGGTGCTTCCTTGCAATCCGATTATGATCTTGTAGGAGAAATATGGGCAGACCGTCCGGCACTTTCCTGTGAACCGGTTATGGAGCTGGATGAGAAATGGGCAGGAGAATCCCGCGCTGATAAATGTGCAAGAATCCGTAAGGCAATGGAAGAGAAGGAGGCAGATGGATTTGTACTGACTTCTCTTGATGATATTGCATGGCTTCTGAATATACGTGGAGGGGATGTACATTGTTGTCCGGTTGTTCTTTCTTATCTTGTGATGACAAAAACAGAAATCAGACTGTTTGCCAATGAGAAGGCATTTCCGGGAGCAATACGGAAGGCATTGTCAGCGGATGGAGTAACCATTCTTCCATATGACGATATTTATGAATATGTGAAAACATTCACAAAAGATATGAAAGTCCTTCTCTGCAAAAAGAAGGCGAACTGCCGTCTGGTAAATAATATTCCTGAAGAGGTAACAATCCTGGATGAGGAGAATCTGACGTTTTTGCCAAAGGCAATTAAAAATCCTGTAGAAGTAGAAAATGAGCGTATTGCACATATTAAGGATGGCGTTGCGCTTACAAAATTCATCTACTGGTTGAAGAAAAATGCAGGCAATATTCCAATGACAGAGTTAAGCGCAGAGGAGAAGCTTTACAGTTTCCGTGCCCAGCAGGAGAATTTTATTGGCAATAGCTTTGATCCTATTATTTCTTACGGAGTCCATGCTGCTATTAATCATTATTCCGCAACCCCGGAGACGGATATTTCCATTGAACCGGGCAATTTCCTTCTGGCAGATACGGGCGGACATTACTACGAGGGTACTACTGATACTACACGTACTGTAGCTATTGGTTCTGTAAATGATGAGCAGAAGAAATATTTCACTGCAGTTTTGCGTGGTATGCTGAATCTGGGAAATGCCAAGTTCCGTCATGGCTGTACCGGTGTGAATCTGGATTATCTGGCACGTAGTCCGCTGTGGGAGCTGGGACAGGATTTTAACCATGGAACAGGACATGGAGTTGGATATCTGTTGAATGTTCACGAAGGTCCTAACAGCTTCCGTTGGAGAATCGTTCCAGGTGATAATGCGGTACTGGAAGAGGGAATGATCACATCTGATGAGCCGGGATATTATGTGGAGAATGAATATGGAATCCGCCACGAAAATATGCTGGTATGTAAAAAGGCAGAGAAAACATCCTTTGGACAGTTTATGTGTTTTGAGCATCTGACTATGGTACCGTTTGATCTTGATGCTGTTGTTCCGGAACAGATGACTGTACAGGAGAGAGCACTTCTTAATAACTATCATGCACAGGTATATGAGAAGATTTCACCGTATCTGGAGGATGAGGAGAAAGAGTGGCTGAAAGAAGCTACTCGCGAAATCTAGTATTTCTGATAAAAATTATTGTTTACAAAGGAGTAGCGAAACCGGAGTTATGGAAAATATGAAAAAACAGTTAAACTACGCCAGTATTATAAAGGAAGCGCTTATTCTGACGGGAGTAATGGCTATAATAGCTGCTGCCGTATATTTTTTTCTGGTACCTAGTCATACTTCAATAAGCAGTATTTCTGGTCTTGGTATTGTGCTTACCAACTTTATTCCGTTGCCATTGTCTGCAATCACTATGACCTTAAATGTAGTGCTTTTGATCATAGGATTCATTACCTGCGGAAAGGAATTTGGAGTAAAGACCGTTTATACCAGCATAATGCTTCCCCTGTTCCTTGGTCTTTTCGAAAAAGTATTTCCGGATTTTGGTTCTATGACAAACAGTCAGGAACTGGATATTCTGTGTTATATTCTTGTAGTAAGTGTGGGGTCAAGTATTCTTTTTAACAGAAATGCTTCTTCCGGTGGCTTGGATATTGTGGCGAAGATCATGAACAAATATCTTCACATGGAGCTTGGAAAAGCGATTTCTTTAGCTGGAATGTGTGTGGCACTTTCTGCTGCATTAGTATATGACAAAAAGACGGTAGTGCTTAGTATTCTGGGAACATATTTTAACGGAATTGTTTTGGATCATTTTATTTTTGACCATAATATTAAAAGACGCGTATGTATCATTACACAGAAAGAGGATGCGCTTCGTCGTTTTATTGTTGAGGATCTGCATAGTGGTGCAACAATCTATGAGTCTATAGGTGCTTATAATATGCAGAAGAGAAATGAGATCATTACAATTGTAAATAAATCAGAATATCAGAAGCTGATGAATTTTATTAATCAGGAAGATCCCAAGGCTTTCGTGACGGTGTACACAGTTTCGGATCTGCGCTATCAGCCCAAGCTTTGATAACAATTTAATTGAATTTAGAATCCCCCTGGAATTATTGAGACTCCAGGGGGACTTTTTATGGATTTTCAGGAAAGTGCATTTAAAAGCTGTGAAATTGTCTGATTTAATACAGGATGCCGCAGATATGGCGCAATCTGATTCATTGGCGCCAGAACAAATTCACGATTCTGCATATCCGGATGTGGAATGTGAAGATCAGGAGTGTCAATGATTTCCTGATCATAAAACAGGATATCCAGATCCAGGGTACGCGGTCCCCAGTGGATAATACGTTCTCTGTTTGCTTCCTGTTCCAGCTGGTGCAGACGCTCCAGCAATTCTTCCGGAGTGAGGAGTGTGCGCATTTTCAGAACTCCATTGAGAAATTCATCCTGGTCAGTAACTCCATATGGTTCTGTAACAAGGTAATCAGAAATTGCTTCCACCTGACATCCCTTTGTTTCAGTTAATCCTCGTATTCCGTTGTCAATAAATTGTTTTTTGTCACCCATATTGGAGCCAAAAGCAATGTATGCAGTATGCCATTTTCTTGTGATCTCCACAGATACGGTTTTTAGCGGAAGGCCTACAGGCGCCCAGGGCTTTTCGACTTTCAGTGTGATCTGTTCCAGGCCGGAAAGAGAGCTAAGCAGCATATCTGCCAGATTTTCTGCAAGTGCTTCCAGAAGCTTAAAGGTGTGCTTTCTGGTAAAATCTGTGATCATATGGCTGACTTCGCCATAGTTGATGGAAGCGGACAGGTCATCTGTTAACCCTGCTTGACGTGTGTTGGTAAAGAGCGTGGCGGAGATAACGAATTTTTGTCCAAGTACATTCTCTTCAGGATAAACGCCATGGTTGGCAAAAATTTCCAGCTCTTTAATTTCTATTTTATCAAATCTGGTTTCGTCCATAACAGTTATTCCTTTCTGTCGGTTATTGGTGATAGGGGCAAAGCTTAATCACAGCCTAAAATTGCTTCTGTCATCTGAATCACACGTTTGTTTTCTTTGATATCATGGACACGGACAAAGGAGCAGCCTTTCATTACACCAATTACACTGGTTGCAAGTGTTCCTTCCACACGCTGATCCACCGGCAGATCAAGTGCCAGCCCGATCATGGATTTGCGTGAGGTGCCAAGAAGGACAGGAAAGCCTAGGTTCTGGAAAAGTTCCAGATGCTTCATGGTTTCCAGATTCATTTCAAAGGTTTTTCCAAAACCCACACCTGGATCCAGAATGATTTTTTCATCTTTGATTCCGGCTTTTCTTGCAAGGTTTACACATTCCTGAGTCTCCTGGAGCATGTCAATGAGGAAGTTGTTATATTCAGTGTTTGCTTTATTGTGCATAAGGCAGCAGGCGGCATCATATTTTGCAATTACAGCTCCCATTTTGGAGTCATATTTTAATCCCCAGATATCGTTGACAAGATCGGCGCCTGCCTGTATGGAGCTTTCAGCTACGCTGCTTTTGAAGGTATCAACAGAAATAGGGATATCAAAACGTTTTCTGACGGCTTCGATCACAGGCAGAACTCTCTGGGCTTCTTCATCTGCACTGACCGGTGTGTGTCCCGGACGGGTGGATTCTCCCCCGATATCGATAATATCTGCACCATCGGCGATCATAGCTTCCGTATGTCTTAATGCTTCATCTAAATGATTCCATTTACCTCCATCGGAAAAAGAATCAGGAGTGATATTTAAGATTCCCATTATGTAAGTGTGGTTTTGTGTATCAAAAAAGCGATTTCCAATTTTCATGAGCAGAAACCATCCTTTCTATATGCTATTTCGTAAAATGTCAATATTCAATTGTCAGGTTCTTTTTTTCAGATGGCCAGTAGCAATCAGCGGTAGCAGAACAGGAAAAACAGTTTCTGGACTTTTTGTCGGCCTTATAAAGCAATGTAGCCAGTATGCTTCCGGAACCTTCTGTTCTGTGATGTCCGATAGCAGACAATATCTCATCCTTTTCCTGCTCGGTAAAAGGCAGGTCTGCCAGAATTTCCCCTGCAATTTGTACACCTGCAATGTCATGGGGGACATCAGACTGATATTGCAGGGCGCGGCCAATATCATGAAGAAGAGCTGTTGCATAAATAATCTCTTTGGACAGATTGAAGCTGTTTTCAAGGGAATAAATATACATCAGTCGTGCTACATCCAGAAAATGCTCTGGTGTGTGACGGCAGAAAATGCGTTCTTTCTCCAGTGTCTGTATTTTCTCACAGTGTTTTTGATAAAGAGGATGTTGCCAGATTAAATTAACCCGGTTGAGTTCTGAAAATGAGTTGCTCATTTTCCTACCATGGAAAGGAACATTTTCTGCAGCTCCTTATCTTCCTTAAAAGCTCCACGGGTTACAGTTGTGATAGTTTTACTTCCGGGCTTTTTTACTCCTCGCATGGTCATGCAGGTATGCTCTGCCTCTAACATTACCATAATTCCCTTAGGCGCAAGTGCACGCTCCAGGGCATCAGCAATCTGTACGGTGAGACGCTCCTGAATCTGCGGTCTTCTTGCATAAACTTCCACAGTGCGTGCCAGTTTGCTTAATCCGGTGACCTTACCATCAGGAATGTAGGCAAGATGTGCTTTGCCATAGAAGGGCATCAGGTGATGCTCACACATGGAATAAAAGGTAATGTCTTTTTCCAGTACGATCTCGTTATTTTCTACAGGAAACTGTTTCAGCAAATGATGGTCAGCCTCCTGACCAAGACCACCGTAGATTTCCTCACACATACGGGCAACTCTGTCTGGGGTATCAATAAGTCCCTCTCGTGTGATGTCTTCACCGATTCCTTCCAGAAGCAGACGGATGGCCTGTTCTACTTTTTGTTTGTCAACCATTAAAATAACCTCCTTTGTGTTTGAATGTGGAGATTATCCTTTATTCAACCAAATCAGGGAGAGATTATGGGATTCTAATATCTGCCTGATCAATATGTAAAAAAAGGATATCTCCGATTGTGATAAGAATGTATGTCGAAAACATTCCCTGACACAATATGAGATATCCTCTTATAGTGCTTGCAACGGGTGCGGATAATATACCGTAAGACGTGCTTTTCGTTTCAGTGACAACTCCCCATTCACTGAACACTTGACGCATAAAATCCTATTTTGCATATCATTCATTTCGAAAACAGTATAGCACTTCTTTTCATAATAGAAAAGCAATTTTTACAAACAGAAAGCATTTTGTGGTATCATAAAAAATAACTTTTGTCAAATAATTTGAAACGGGAAACTACGGATTATGTTTACATGGAGGAGGTATTTTATGAACAAAATAAAACTTTTGACCGGAGCTATGACGCTTATGGCAGCAGCTGTTCCATCAACCCATATATATGCGGCAGCTATGCAGAATTCTGTTTGCCTTACAGATGCAATAGCCCGGGAAAACCAGAATTCCAATGTAATGTTCAGTCCTACAAGCCTTAATTTTGCTCTTGGCATGCTTGCAGAAGGGGCGAAGGGAGAAACGAAAAAGGCTTTAAATGAATATTTAGGTACTGATGATTTCGCAGCATATGCAAAACAATACATGAATGAAATAAAAGAATATAATACAGAAGATGAGAATTACGGTTATAAATCTAAATTAAAGATTGCAGATGCATTATGGGTAAATAATGGATTGACACTGCAGGAAGAGTTCAGGAAAAGCACGGAAGATAATTTTGGGGCAGAGGCACAGAATCTTGATTTTTCAGATAAAGAAAATGCGTGTGACACGATCAATGCATGGTGCAATGAAAATACGGAAGGTCTGATCCCGGAGATTATGAAGCCTGACATGTTAAATGAGAACAGTGAACTATGCCTTACAAACACATTATATTTTGAATCTGGCTGGGACAAAGAACCCTGGGTAGTTTCTGACGAAAAAGAGAAATTCGGAGAGAAGGAAGAAACAAAGTATATGACTAACAGCGGTGACGGGTATTATGAAAATGATGCGGCAACAGCATTTGAAAAATACTATGCAAATGGTCTGAGCTTTATTGGAATCCTGCCAAAGGAAGAAGGGGAATTTACTCTTAATGAGCTGGATCTTGAAGGGCTTTTGCAATCAGAACCGGAATATGATGAGGTTAACTGTAAAATACCTATGTTAACCTTTGAAACAACAGCAGAGTTAAGTGATATCCTTAGTAACATGGGACTTGAGAACATTTTTTCTGATAACGCTGATTTTTCAGGAATCGCGGATAAGGATATTCACGTTGGTTCAGTATTACAAAAAACAAAGCTGGAGCTTGACGAAAATGGTACAAAAGCTGCCGCAGTGACCGCAGTTACAATGGAATGTATGTCTGCAATGGATACGGATCCCATCATAAAAGATGTGGAGTTGACACGGCCATTCGCGTTTCTGATCTATGATAATATGAATGATGAAGCACTGTTTATGGGGAAGGTTATAACAGTGCAATAAGGAAGTATATCCTATATTTTCACGGATTATCGGTATTTCCTTTTCGGAAGATACCTAGTATTGGAAAGTTATACCGAAAAACCCACCACATAAAAGTGTATAAAATGATAGGAAAAGAGAATATGCAGAAAAAAGATGATTACGCCATTCTAAAAACGATATAGAAATATTAAAATATTTGAAGGGAAATCTATAATGGGAGGACTATATAAAATTAATCCGTTATGTCCTCATTGTGGTGAGGAACATGAATATTGGACAATCCGTTGCTCAAAAGATTCTCTTGACCGCGATATATATCACGGTATATACTATTTATAGAAAAGGAGGTGCTTTACTATGATGACAGCAAAATTATTTGAAAATGGCAGAAGTCAGGCTGTGAGGCTTCCTAAAGAATGCCAGTTTTCAGGAGACGAAGTGGCTGTAAATAAGATTGGAGATATTGTTATCTTAATGCCACAAAATAATAAATGGTCTGGTTTTTTAAGCAGCTTTGATATGTTCTCAAATGACTTTATGGAAGAGGGAAGGGAACAGCCAAAAGAACAGGAACGAGAATCTTTATGAAGTATATGCTGGATACAAATATCTGTATTTATGCAATAAAAAATAAACCGCCAGAAGTAATTCGTAATTTTCTATGTCATGATCCGGATGATATGTGTATTTCTTCTATCACATATGGAGAGCTGATGCATGGTGTTGAAAAAAGCCAGGCAGTAGAGAAGAATCGAATTGCAATGTCACTTTTTCTATCTCCAATTACCATTTTGGATTTTGATAGCTATGCTGCAGAAGAATATGGAAAAATCCGGGCAGATCTGGAAAGAAAAGGAACTCCGATTGGACCATTGGATATGCTCATTGCAGGTCATGCAAAATCAGAAGGGCTTACGGTAGTGACTAATAATACAAGAGAGTTTTGTAGAGTTGAAAGATTAGCGGTAGAAGATTGGACTAAAGAATAAAATATGAAAAACTGAAAGCTCTGCTTGGTGCAGGGCTTTTT
>CAKRVL010000062.1 GCA_934408705.1 uncultured Blautia sp.
AATCGCTACTTTCTCATATTTGGCGTGTCCCAAGTTCAAAAGCCTTATCGTGCAAGCACGAACAGCTTTTTGACCTTATGACACTGGTATCATATTTATTTCTTTAAAATAATCTCGTTTTTGTTTTTATAAATACTGTTCGCCGGCACACATCCTCTTACCGGAGAAAGTGGATATATATTTGTATTTCTTCCAATCACAGTTCCCGGGTTCAGAACAGAACCACAGCCAACCTCTACGTGATCAGCAAGCATTGCTCCAAACTTCTTAAGACCTGTCTCGATTTTCTCTTCACCGTCTTTTACAACAACCAGCATCTTATCAGACTTCACATTAGAGCAGATAGAACCTGCGCCCATGTGGGACTTGTATCCAAGAACTGCATCGCCTACATAATTATAATGCGGAACCTGAACATTGTTAAAAAGAACTACATTCTTAAGCTCTGTAGAGTTGCCAACCACGCAGCCTTCTCCCACCAAAGCCTTTCCACGGATAAATGCGCAGTGGCGAACCTCCGTATTCTTACCAATAATTGCCGGACCATTGATACATGCGGTAGGTGCAACCTTGGCAGATTTTGCAATCCAGATGTCCCCCTCCAGATGATCATATTCATCAGGATCCAGTGTTTTTCCCAGCTTTACGATGAAATCACCAATTTCGGGAAGTACCTCCCATGGATAGGTTTTTCCCTGGAAAAGTTCTCCTGCAATAGTCTGAGACATATCCAACATGTTCGCAATAGTAAAATCTTTTAACATAATAATCCTCCTCGTTTCTTAGTTGGTCAGGTGAATCCTTCTCTTACTTCTTATCTGCCGCAGATGCCCGCTCCGGCTTCTTATAAAACTGTGCAGCTGCATCAAAAAATTGACGCAAGGCATACTGAAAATGGCTATCCTCTACCTGTTTGGTGCGAAGCCTTACAAAGCGCTCCAGCTTATCCATGTATTCCTGCTCTGTTATAGAACCCTCTGCCACATAAGTAAGCCCCTTTTCCCAGCTTGCAGTCAGTTCCGGATTCAAAAGCTGGCGGATGGAGCAATTCACCACATCATAGATCATCTCCCCCTGAAGAGTAGGTGTGATCACCTGTGTCTTCTTATTAAGAGACAGATACCTGATATTAAACAGCTTCTTCAATATCTCTGCTCTGGTAGCACTGGTACCGATTCCGCTTCCCTTAATCTGGGCACGAAGTTCTTCATCCTCTATCAGCTGACCTGCATTCTCCATTGCCAGGATCATAGAACCGGAATTATAACGCTTGGGCGGAGAAGTCTCACCTTCCTTAATACTAAGACTATTCACATCCAGTATATCACCCTTTTTCAGTTTCTGCAATGCAGCTAACAAAGCTTCGTCACAGGAAACCTCACCCTCTGCATCCTCTTCGGAAGTTTTTACAGCAGACTCTGCCATACTTTTCTTAGCAAATGAATTAGTGGCAATTTTCAGATAGCCCTCACTCTGCAAAACCTTAAATGAAGAAAAGAATGCTTCGTTCTGGACTTTTGTAATAAGACTTACCTTCTGATACACTGCAGGAGGATAAAAAATACTGAGGAAACGCCTCACAATAGTCTCATACACTCTCTGGGCTGTCTGGGATAGCCCTTTTAATGCACCCAGGCCCTGTCCTGTAGGAATGATAGCATAATGATCTGTGATCTGCTTATCATTAGTGTAACGGGTTTTTGCAATATTCTTATAGGAACCAAGCTCCAGGGCTCCCTGGGCTGCTTCTCCCGCCTGAGGATAATTACGAAGCCCTGAAATATTCTTGTAAATTTCTTTTGCTACAGCGGTGGACAAAACTCTGGCATCTGTTCGCGGATATGTAACCAGCTTCTTCTCATACAGCTCCTGCACAATGGAAAGAGTCTCATCCGGACTTATTTTAAACAGTTTGGAGCAGACATTCTGAAGCTCTGCCAGATTAAATAAAAGAGGAGGATTCTTATTCTCCTTCTTTCGCTCAATCTTCTCTACCATGCAGGTAAGCGGTACCTGCACACTTAAGTCACTGATTAATTTCTCTGCATCTTCTTTTTTCTTAAAACCATTTTCTTTATATAAAACAGGGGATTGGAAATGCCTGCTTCCTTCCACGGCTCTCCACTCTCCCTCAAAGCTTTCTCCTTCAAGAGCAATACTGCTCATAACTCTGTAAAAAGGTGTTTTTACAAAAGCGCGGATCTCGCGCTCACGGCGGACTACCATTCCAAGCACACAGGTCATGACGCGACCTACAGAAATTGCCTGGTATTTGCCTCCAAGATAATTAGTTACACTGTTTCCGTAACGTAAGGTCAGTACACGGGAAAAATTAATTCCCATAAGATAATCCTCTTTCGCCCGAAGATAGGCTGCAGCGGCAAGGTTGTCATATTCGGAGATGTCCTTTGCCTCACGGATTCCTCGAAGAATCTCCTCTTCTGTCTGGGAGTCAATCCATACACGCTTCTGCGATTTATCCTTCACTCCCGCCATCTGTGCCACCAGGCGGTAAATATATTCTCCTTCACGCCCAGAGTCTGTGCACACATAAATGGTATCAATATCAGGTCTGTTCAGAAGCCCTTTCACGATCTGAAACTGTTTTTCCACGCCAGGAATCACTTCATATTTAAAATCACGCGGCAAAAAAGGCAGGGTATCTAAACTCCACCTTTTATACTTAATATCATATTTATCGGGATAACTCATGGTGACCAGGTGTCCTACACACCAGGTCACCACGCAGGTATCAGACTCTATATAGCCATCCCGTCTTGTACCGCCGGATTTCAAAGCTTTAGCAAATTCCTGCGCCACGCTGGGCTTCTCTGCTATGTATAAAGCTTTTGACATATTATTTATCTGCACTCATCTTTCTTAATGGCCATGCCAGTAAAAGAGCACCTCCTACCATATTTCCAATGGTTACGATCAACATGCTCTTCAGCATGAGACCTACAGAAAGGCCATCTACCAGACCAAGGCTTACTACAAAAATTCCCATATTGGCAATGCAGTGCTCAAATCCGCTGACAACGAATGCTGAGATACACATTACAATCATAAGGAATTTACCGGTTTCACTTTTCATCTTGATTCCGCAGAGAACACCAAGACATACAAAGAAGTTACACAAAATTGCACGCATAAACATCTGTCCCATAGGAATGTTCAGCTTGTTGTTAATAAAGCCTGCGAAATAATCTGCTGTGCCAGATGCACCGGCTCCTGCAAAAAGCAGTGCCAGGATCGCACATCCAACAAAATTACCAAGGTAGCTTACCAGCCATACCTTGCCTGCATCCCCCCAGGATACACTCTTGTCGAAGGCGCCAAATGCCATTACCATGTTATTTCCGGTAAACAGCTCACCACCAACCAGACTGATCAGAAGAACCGCAATAGAGAACACCAGCGCTCCTAAAAACTTCCCCCACGCCGGATCAGAACCTGAAAATACATTTCCTACAACATTGCTGTAAATCACGGCCACATCAATAAAGAAGCCAGCCATTACAGCCCGAAGAAAATACTTCAGGAAATTGCTGTTCAGCAGACCAATTTTGTTTTTAGCTGCATTTGAAACCTTTTGCACATCTTCATAGTTCATGAAAAAACACCTCCGTTTTGTTTTTCCCAATTATAGCACTTTGATGTATTTTTCACAATAGAAAATGATATTTTTTTATCAATTAGGAACTATTTCACAAAAACAAGGTGTTTCTTTTGTAAATCTGTCACCCTTCCAATAATTGCACTGGGAAGTGACAGGGAAGACAATCGTTCCATTGCCTTTGCAGCATCCTGCGGAGCTACACAGATAAGAAGTCCTCCGGATGTCTGTGGATCAAAAACAATATCTTCGCGGGACGCAAGCTCTGCCTCATCCATTCCGGATGTGTTTTCTCCTGCACAGGACCTCCACAAAAAGCCACACTCTTCTCCTGCAAATTCGCGGTTACGGTATGCACCTGCAGGAATAAAGCCCATAGATGCATAGTCAAGAGCTCCTTCCATAAGCGGAAGGGCACTAAGCGAAACCTCAAGGGTTCTGCCGCTTCCTTTGGCCATCTCCAGGGCATGTCCTGCAAGGCCAAAGCCTGTTATATCCGTGCATGCATGAACCTGAAGGCCTGCCACCTGATCTCTGGCATATTTATTCAGGGTTGCCATTACAGAAGCTGCATAGGAAGCCTCTTTATCCGAAGCCATATCCCCTTTCACTGCTGTAGAAAGGATTCCTATTCCAAGTGGTTTGGTTAGGAGCAGAATATCACCGGTTTCTGCGCCAATATTTTTCCACATGGATGCGGGGTTCACAAAGCCTGTAACACATAAGCCATACTTTGGCTCCTCGTCCTGAATGGTATGCCCACCTGCAAGCGTGGCACCGGCCTCCATTACCTTATCTGCACCGCCTCTGAGGATCTCTCCCAGGATTTCAGGATCAAGACAGTTAGGAAAAGCAGCAATATTCAATGCCAGCTTAGGCTCTCCACCCATGGCATATACGTCACTTAATGCATTTGCTGCAGCGATCTGCCCGAAGGTATAAGGATCGTCCACAATAGGCGTAAAGAAATCCACCGTCTGGATCATTGCCAGATCATCGGAAATACGATACACTGCGGCGTCATCAGAAGATTCCGTCCCAACAAGTAAATTACTATCATAAAACTTCGGCAGCTTACCCAGAACCTGGGCAAGGGTCCCCGGACCAACTTTCGCCGCTCATCCAGATGTATGAGAATACTGGGTAAGACGTATCCGTTCTCTATCGCTCATGGACTCACCTCCTTCAATTCTAACGTGCTATCTATTTTATCATGGATATCCATTTCCGTAAACAGTGAGTTTTAGGCTTTCTCTCATGCAAAAAGAAGAACGCCGCCACCTGTGACAGCATTCTTCTTAGTTCATACACACTTTTGACCTTTTTGATATCAGATTGCTACGTGCTTTGCACTCCCGCAATCTTCATCATCGTATTATTTCGCCTGGATATATCCCTGTGCCTTCAGTGTTTCTGCACAAAGCACAGCACCACCGGCAGCGCCTCTTACTGTATTATGAGACAGTCCGATGAATTTCCAGTCATAAACAGTATCCTCACGAAGTCTTCCGATAGATACTCCCATTCCATTCTCGAAATTCACATCCTCAGTAACCTGTGGGCGATTATCCTCCTCAAGATACTGGATAAACTGCTTCGGTGCGCTTGGAAGGTTCAGCTCCTGCGGAATTCCTTTAAACTCTACAAGTGCTTTTACAAGCTGCTCTTTGGTAGGTTTCTTTCTGAATTTTACAAATGCGGCTGCTGTATGACCATTGAGAATCGGTACACGGACACACTGACATGTGATAACCGGCTCTTTTGCAGGAACAATCACACCGTCCTCAACTTTACCCCAGATACGAAGCGGTTCTTTCTCACTCTTCTCTTCCTCACCACCGATATAAGGAATGATATTATGCTCCATTTCCGGCCAGTCCTTGAAGGTCTTTCCTGCTCCGGAAATTGCCTGATATGTAGTAGCAACTACTTCATACGGCTCGAACTCTTTCCATGCAGTAAGTGCCGGTGCATAGCTCTGAATAGAACAATTTGGCTTAACAGCAATAAATCCTCTCTTTGTTCCGAGACGCTCTTTCTGATATTTGATAACATCGAAATGCTCCGGATTAATTTCCGGAATTACCATTGGAACATCCGGTGTCCATCTGTGAGCACTGTTATTGGAAACAACCGGTGTCTCTGTCTTAGCATATGCTTCCTCAATAGCTTTGATCTCATCCTTGGACATATCTACAGCAGAGAAAACAAAGTCAACAGTTGACGCTACCTTCTCTACCTCATTTACATTCATAACAACAAGCTGTTTCACAGCCTCAGGCATTGGAGTATCCATTTTCCATCTGCCGCCTACAGCCTCCTCGTAGGTCTTGCCTGCACTTCTCGGGCTTGCTGCAACAGTCACAACCTGGAACCATGGATGGTTCTCTAACAGGGAAATAAATCTCTGTCCTACCATTCCGGTAGCACCTAAAATACCAACTTTAAGCTTTTCACTCATAATCATCTCTCCTCATTCTTTCCTCTGCGTACATATGTGTTTCTATGACATACTATACCAAGTTTGAACAAAATGCAAGTACTTTCTGAAATTTTATCAAATTAAAGCGTTCAAGTATATATTTACAGCCTTTTTAATTCTCTTCCAGATATTTTTTGTTGCCTGCAATTACCTTTTCCATCACCTCAGGGCCAGGTGCGCCAAGTGTCATTCTCTTTTCCACGCAGGTTTTCATGCTGATAGCCTCATAAATATCCTGTTCAAATACAGGGCTGATTTCTTTATACTCCTGAAGGGATAACTCATCCAGGGAAATTCCCTTGTCGATACATTTCAATACCAACTGTCCCACAATTCCATGTGCGTCACGGAATGGTACTCCATGATTTACCAGATAGTCAGCTGCGTCTGTGGCATTGGTAAAACCGTTTTTCGCACTTGCTTCCATATTTGCCTTATTAAACTGCATAGTTGACACCATACCGGTAAACAAAGCAAGGCATCCCTTCACAGTATCAATAGCGTCAAAGGTAAGCTCTTTATCCTCCTGCATATCTTTGTTGTATGCCAGCGGAATTCCTTTCATAGTCGTCAGCATAGATGTGAGCGCACCATATACGCGGCCTGTTTTTCCCCTTACCAGCTCGGCAATATCCGGATTCTTTTTCTGGGGCATAATACTGCTTCCTGTGCTGTATGCATCGTCAATCTCCACAAAACGATACTCATTGGAATTCCAGAGAATGATTTCCTCTGAAAAACGGCTGAGATGCATCATGATCGTGGAAAGTGCTGATAGCAGCTCGATCACGTAGTCTCTGTCAGATACGGAATCCATGCTGTTTCTGGTTGGCTCATCAAAATCCAGAAGCTGTGCTGTATACTCTCTGTCCAGCGGGTAGGTGGTTCCGGCAAGAGCGCCTGCTCCAAGAGGACAGGTATTCATACGCTTACGGATATCAAAAAGACGGCTTCTGTCACGACGGAACATTTCAAAATAAGCCCCTGTATGATGTGCCAGCGTAACTGGCTGAGCCTTCTGAAGATGGGTAAAGCCAGGCATATAGGTATGCACATTCTCTTCCATGATTTTCTGAAGCGCCATAAGAAGTCCCTTCACTTCCGCATCAATGGCATCGATCTCGTCGCGCACATAAAGCTTCATATCCAGCGCAACCTGATCATTACGGCTTCTTCCTGTGTGAAGCTTCTTTCCCGGATCCCCGATACGTTGGATAAGATTGGCCTCCACAAAGCTGTGGATATCTTCATACTCAGATGTGATCGCAAGTCTGCCTTCCTTCACATCTTTCAGGATTCCCTCCAGTCCTTCCAGGATCAGATTTCTCTCCTCTTCTGTAAGAATACCCTGTCTGGCAAGCATTTTTACATGTGCCTTACTACCGCGGATATCCTGCTCATAAAATTTCTGGTCAAATGAAATGGACGCATTGAAATTATAAACCAGTTTATCAGTTTCCTTTGTGAAGCGTCCGCCCCAAAGCTGTGCCATATATTTCTCCTCATTTCCTGTAATTTCTTTTTCGCTTTACTGCATTCAAGTGCTAGTTTAACATATTTATTTCAAATTGCAAAGAGTCTTTCCAAAGTAATTTTATCTTGATACTGCTTTTGCTTAGTCCTTCTTCTGCTTTTCACGTTCCAGACTTTCTCTCTTAGAAAAAACACAGCCGCAGTAATTCTGTCTGTACAGCCCATACTCATGGGAAAGCTCTATGGAGCGCTTATATCCATTCTTTTTCTTAAAATCAGAGGGAAGATGCTCCACTTTATATATTTTAGCAAGTTCCTCCCCGATTTCATTGATTTTCCCTGCATTCTTTAAGGGACTGATGGAAAGAGTGGTAGTAAAATAATCATATCCGCCTTCCTCTGCCAGCCTGGCTGCTGCCTCCATTCGAAGGCGATAGCACTTAAAACACCGCTCTCCCCCTTCCGGCACATTCTCCAGGCCTTTCGCCATTGCATAGAATTCCTCTGGTTTATATTCCCCCTCAACCAAGGTCACCGGATGGAGAAATTCCATTTCACTGATCAGCCTGCGTATCTCACCTACTCTTTTCTCATACTCCTCCTCAGGAGAAATATTAGGATTATAAAAAAACACTGTAACAGAAAAAAACCTGGAAAGATATTCCAGGACATAACTGCTGCACGGCGCACAGCAGGCATGAAGAAAAAGTTTTGGAACTTTTCCCTCTTTTTGCTGCTGTTCAATTAATTTTTCAAGCTCTTTTTGGTAATTTACATTTGCCAATTCTCTCACCCATTCTTACGATCGTTTCGTATCCATTCTCAGAATTCTCTATCAGATCTGCATCCAGTCTTACTTTCCCATGCTGAAGAAGCAAAACAATAGTAGAGCCTCCAAACTCGAAATAGCCTTTCTCCTCGCCCTTCTTCACCTGGCAGGAACCAGGCTCTAAATTAGTGATCTTCCCAACCATCATGGCTCCAACCTCCATCATGGTGATGGTTCCAAATTGTCTGGTTTTTAACAAACAGTACTCTCTGGTATTCTCATGATAAATCTGATACACATCATTAGCAGCCGGATTCACAGTATGAAAAACTCCAGGAATCTTTACTACCGGTGATTTCTCACCATCAGCAACATAACAGTAGTGGTGATAATCATCCACTGTCAGCCTGATTATTACAGCATAGCCGCCAAGATATCGTTCTGCCAGCTTCCCATTCTTCAGCAGACATTCCAGCGTGTAGGGAGTATCCTTAATAAAAAAACGGGAGTCACTTCCAATACGGCTCACTGTTACCTTGCCATCGCAGGGACTGACCAGGACACTCTCATCCTCTGCAACCGGACGCTGGCCCGGCTTTAAGCTTCTGGTAAAAAAGTCATTGTAGGAATGAAATTTCTGTTTTGTATAAACAGAAAGATCAATATGGTTTCGCTCTACAAATCCCGGAACCATACAGGTTGAAAACCTGGTGTTTAAAAACCAGCCTCCAAGCCTGGTAATAAAAGGCTTGACCATAAGCTTCAGGCAGAGACGACCGCCCAGATCATTATAAAGATGACGCAGAAATTTATCCTGAGAATTCTCTTCTACTGTAATATTGCCTTTTCTGTCTATATATTTCATAGTACCTCCACGACCTTTCTTTTAAAGCAGGTGGAACATCATGGAAAGTGCAAGTCCCACAAGGGCAACCAAAAGGATCACCATTGGGTTCTGTGGCTTTTTCACCTTGAAATCACTGATAAACAATACTCCCACCACAACTACTGCTACATGAATCACTAACAGGAAGTTCTTTCCGCAGCCTCTGCGAAGAAGGTACAGAAAAGGCAGGATAATCGCCATAGAAGTGATAGGCAGCCCCTGATAATACTGACGAAGGTCAGATGTCTCATTCTGTCTCTTCTCTTCCATTACATTAAAATAAGCAAGGCGGATCACAGATGCCACACAATACAGACAGAGGATGATGATTCCGGGAATGCGGTCCATTCCAAGGCAATAGCAGATCATTGCCGGAAACACACCGAAGCATACTACATCACACAGGGAATCGATCTGGATTCCAAATTTCTTCTCATCTTCTGTACGTTCTTTTTTTGTACGGGCAATTTTTCCGTCAAACATATCACAAAGTCCAGACAGCGCCAGACATAAAATCGCAACCTTAAAGTCTCCTGCAAGCGCTCTTGTCATACCAAATACTGAAATGGCAAGGCTTATATATGTAAGCACCACTGTATAATCATAAAATCCAAGCATATTCTTTTTCTCCTTTTTCAAACGTTCTTCCTTCACAATAATTGTCACATCCTTTGTATCTCTTCGTTTTTTCTGCCGATAGTAAGGTGTGCCACACAAGTCATAAGTGCACTGATCAGCATCTGTCCATAATAGGCAATCCCACGGCTCAGCAGCATGGATGGCAGTAAAAGCGGACCAAATACAGGCACAAACATAACCATATATAAAGTCTCACTGATTCCCATACCTCCCGGAAGAGGAAGCATATCAACAGATACAGAAATCACCGCCTGCAATACAGTTACCGTCAGAATTCCATAAGAATGAAGCCCCAGGGCACGGTACACCCAGTACGTTACTGAAAATAAAATGCACCTCTGTATAAATGTAATGATAAATACATTCAATATGGTTCTTTTGTGGTTAGCCCAAAAAGCAGCTGTTTTGTGGTATTGATCCATGGAAGCCTCAAGCTTTTCCAGTCTGGCTTTCTTCGGCTTCAGGATACGGACATGCTCGATAAGCTTCAGGCCCTTCACCATGATCCATTTGGCAAGACCGGGAGCAAACACCAGGACCATCATAGAAGTTACGCAAAATACATTCAGTCCCACACCAAGGTAAAACACCCACATATAATCTCCAAGGTATTCTTTCAGAAATGGTCCGCCAAAGAGACAGATCAGGATTCCTATCAACACCAGAACTGCTTTGTATGTAATGGTAACGATCATCAGCACCAGGGTTGTGACCGGAATAGGCAGCTTATCCTTTTTCATATAGAATATCTGCATAGGCTGTCCGCCTGAGGCAGACGGAGTGATACAACTAAAGAAAAATCCCACAAAAGAGTACAGTGCACAATGACTCATCTTCACACTGGCTCCAAGAGTTCTCATCATATAAAAAATGATAACCGATTCTCCCAGAATAAAAAGTACCACACACACAAGACTCAGAAGCAGATACTTTCCATCCGCTTCTCTTGCGGTATTGATAATATCCCCGATATCTTTACCACGGAAAACCATATACATGGTAAGACCGAAAACGATTATCAGAAATAACAGGTTGAAAACTGTTCGTTTTTTGCTCATAATATTATTTTCTTTCCATCAAAAAATTATCTTACAGGAAACTGGCACACTGCCCTATTCCCTTTACGTAACGCGATCTATCCATGCACAGACCGGATAGACTACTATAGTATAACACACCACTCTCCAAAAGCATATCATAAATTATACGAAAATGGAGGTTTAATTATGAATCCGCTTTTGGAAGTAAAGGACGTGAGCCTTTCTTACCATAGCTTATCCGGGGAAACTGCCGCCCTTTCTCATATATCCTTCCAGCTGATGCCGGAAGAATTCCTTGCGATTGTAGGTCCTTCCGGCTGTGGAAAATCCTCCCTGCTGAATCTGATCAGTGGGCTGCTGTCAACCGGGCAGGGCGCCATTCTGATGAATGGAGAGCCCCTTAGCAGACACAGTTCCCGCATTGGCTATATGCTGCAAAAGGACCACCTTCTGGAGTGGCGCAGCGTCTACCGCAATGTACTTCTTGGGCTGGAAATACGCCATGAGCTTACAAAGGAAAATCTGACCTACGTGGATGAAATGTTAAAGCTTTATGATCTGGATAAATTCCGGAACAACCGGCCAAGCCAGCTCTCCGGCGGCATGCGTCAGCGAGCCGCACTGATCCGCACTCTTGCCCTGAAGCCGGACCTGCTTCTTCTTGACGAACCATTCTCCGCCCTTGATTATCAGACACGCCTGAATGTAAGTGACGACATTGGAAAAATCCTGAAAAAACAAAAAAAGCCGGCAATTCTTGTCACCCATGATATTTCCGAAGCCATCAGCATGGCTGACAGGGTGCTGATTCTTTCTCAGCGTCCCGCCACTGTAATAAAAATCGTACCTATCGATCTGGATATGAAAAACCGCACACCTCTTACTTCGAGAAATGCCCCTGCTTTCAAATCCTACTTCAACCAGATATGGAAGGAGCTGAATCAAAATGCATGAACCAGATCTCTCTCACGCACAAAAAGCGTATCTTGCCCGCATGAAAAGAGGCCGTCGTCTTGTTATAAGCGCAAGGCTTCTGGTCTTTCTTATTTTCACAGCACAATGGGAAATCCTGGCAAGGATAGGCTGGATCGATTCCTTTATCTTCAGCAGTCCTTCCATGATCTTAAAAACCTTTGTTGAAATGTCCAAAGACCAGTCTCTGTTTATCCACATCAGTGCTACCCTTAAAGAAACTCTTCTCAGCTTTCTCTTCGTAGTAATACTGGGACTCGGTATCTCCATTCTTCTGTGGGGATGCAAAGGACTTGCAAAGGTGCTGGAACCGTATCTGGTTATCCTGAACAGTCTTCCGAAATCTGCCCTTGCACCCCTTCTGATCGTATGGCTTGGTGCCCGTCAGAGAACTATTATTGTTGCCGGTATGTCCGTAGCCATTTTTGGATCCATTCTGAATCTTTACACCGGCTTCGGAGAAATCAGCCCCGAAAAACTAAAACTGATCCGCACTCTTGGCGGCGGTAAAAGAGATGAACTTTTAAAAATCGTTTTGCCCTCCTGTATACCTCTCATCCTTGCAAACATGAAGGTAAACATAGGCCTTTGTCTTGTTGGAGTGATCATAGGTGAATTCATCGGGGCACGAAAAGGGCTGGGATACCTGATCATATATGGAAGCCAGACATTCCAGCAGGTATGCATTCTGATCGTTTTTCAGCTTATTCTCACATAGTCAAAAGCGATCCGCTCTGAACCATTCTCCAGATGGATAATGCCACATTCCCTGAAGCCAAACTTCTTAAGTGCCCCCTGCATAGGTTTGTTGTCCTTATGGGTATCAATTCTCAGATATCCGCAATTCTCCAGACCGTAGGAAAAAGCGGCCCGTGTCACACCCTTTGTCACTCCATCCGATGCAACTCTGTGAATCACACCGTAGGGCTTCTTCTCGCTGTGCCAGCCACCCCTTTCAATCACATGGTAAGTTGGATCTTCTCCCACAAAAAACACAAATGTTCCTACGATTTTCCCGTCTTCCACACACACATGGGAATTTCCCTGTTTTATGTCATTCTCCACAGTAGAAACCTCTGGATAACGGTCTTCCCACTGGTTTGGGTTGCCGTTATTTTTCATAAATTCTCTTGCAGTTTTATATAAATTCAGAATCTGTGAAAGATCCTGCCATGTAGATTTTCGAATATTCATAAATATGTTCCTCGTATGCTTTCATTCACTTATATGTTATTGGCAGATTTTTTCAAACACGCTTCAGTATAGCATATTAGAAATCTTCACTGCAATAATGGATTTTCCACCTGTTTGCACCAGTTCCAGATGGTCTGGATAGATTCCGATCTTTTCTGTCTTTTCCAACAGACACAGGACACAGGCTTTTGAAATGGAATTATTTTGTTGCAGAAATTGACGGATCTCCCTAAGTCGATTTTCTACGCTGTCATTCTGCGCCAGATTCCCCGGACATTCCTCTGTATTTCCCATGGTTTTCCTGGTCCTTTTTTCTAATTTTCTTTGTAATTCATACTGTTTTTCCTTGAAAATGGATTCTTCTATGATTCCTTCCAGATATTTATCCAGAAGAAGCCGTTGCTGATATTTTATCATATTCTCCGCCTGTTCCAATTTTTTTTGTTTTCTCTTTTCATGTTCTTCCATGCATTCTTTCAGAATTCCCATAAATACATCTGTAAGAACGGGCTCTGAGAATCTGAATTCTGAATTTCCAAGAAGAGAAAAAAGAACTGACTCTTTTAAATGAATATTCTCACATCCCCCTGTCCTGCCTTCCTTTTTTCTTCCCTGTTCCAGATATGTCCGGCATTTCCATTCATGGACATTATCCTTTTTCCGCCTTCTTGTTGTCCTATAAAAAGGTGCACCGCAAAGACCACAAACCAGCTTTCCACTTAAGCTATACTTTCCTTTGTTTCTTCCATATTTCACTTTTACAGGTGATTTATGTGATTCTCCTTCCAGATTATTCCTTCTTCTGTCAATTTCCCGGTTTGCGGCTTCCCACAATTCATCTGAAACTATAGCCGGAATGCGTTTCTCATAAATAAAAAACTGTTCTTCCGGATTTTTCATAGTCTTTCTGGTGTCAAAATCATAATGTTTCTGATTCATCACCACAGTCCCCTTGTTAATGGGATTACGGATCATACGGCGAATATCTGAATCAGAAAAAGGACTTCCATTACGTTTTCGGATTCCTTCTTCCCGCAAAACCTGAGAAATCCTTCTGCTGCCCAATCCACTGGCACAAAGCTGATACATTTTTCTTTTCACCGCGGCCTCTTCTTCCACAATTGTGAAACTTTTGTCGGGCATTTTCCGATATCCGTAAGTATTGGAAGTAAGCATCAGGGCGCTTCCTGTTTTCTGCCGGTTCCGGTGGGCATTGTTGATTTTTCTGCTTAACTCCCGGCTGTATTCCTCTGCCAAAATTGCCTTAATGCCGGTGATCAGTGCATCTTCAGTATTATAAAAACGTTTTTCCAGATACAGATACAGCTGCTTTTTACTTGTCACCAGACGATCAATAAAAATATACCAGTCACGGGTGTTCCGCATCAGTCTGTCCTGTGATTTTATCACCACAATCTCAAACTTATCTCTAAGAAGATCTGCAAAAAGTCTCTGATATTGTTCTCTTCCCCTGGTACTGGTGCCGGAGCGGCTTTCAATATATTCATCCTCCAATGACCAGTTCAGGCGGCGAACGCATTCTCTTGCTTCCGCCGCCTGTCTTAAAAGGGCGTCCCTCTGGCGCTCTTCCTCTGTGCTGCACCGGCAGTAAATTACCGCCCGCATCCTAAAGTACCTCTGTATTTCTTTATTCTTTCCAGCAAATCCGCCCTTTCTGCCGGAGTAATCTGATTTTCTTCTGCCAAAATATCCACAAGCTTCTCCAGAACTATTTTTTCCTGAGTCCTGATAGAAACTTCTTTTCTTGTTTGTGAAAGCTTTGACAGTTCATTCACCTGCATATGCCATCACCCGTTGGTAAACCTTATTTTATAATATGTCTCTTCTTGCTTCAATGTCACAAAATCTAGCTCACTGGTGGTTTGTCCAGCATATGCCATTCCCATTCCGGGTCAATCACCTGGTCTGCAGTTTCCAGAACCGCACAGTCCTTATCACAGCCATCCACTGCGCAGACACAGGCCATTCCTGCTTTTTCCAAATGTCCCGATACCCCTTCATATCGCACACACCAAAGTCCACGGTAATGCATTCTTTTGCACAAGCCATATTCATATTCGTATTTTACTACTTTCTCTGACATTATTTACCTCTTTTGCAACTTTTATTCTTTTTCATTTTTCCACAGCACATTTCTGCCATCCTGGTAAATACAGTCCATTGCCAGTCTGATGTTTGGTTTTTCTGTCATAGGATCTTCAGCTCCAACAGACAGCGTATATCCATTTTTTAAAAGTGCCGGAACATCTTTGGTTTCAAATGCAGTCTTCGTAACAAGCCGGGTTTCCGGCAAAACAGAGGAAAGAAGCATATTCACCGTTACCTTCTCTGCCATTTTTCCAGAAGGATCCTCCAAATACAGATATACCGGCCAGTTTTGATAAAATGGGGCAACGCCATCGTTATTCCAGGTCAGCCACAGACAATCCTTTTCTCCCTCTTTTTCCCAGACAGCCTCTGAAATCCACAGACGGTATCCCATATTCAAAAGTACTTCTTCATAGCCCTCTTTGTACTGGATATCTGCATATTTTGGTCCTAAAAATGTGGTATGGGATTTCCTGATCAGTTCCACAGTCTGATCCAGATCTGTCACCAGCAGCTGTTCCATAGAAACTGAACTGGTAAACTCACCTCCGGAAGGAGCTGTCTTCCAAAAGTCCGGCATAGCCTTTAGTTTTTCTTCCTCTTCAGCCTGTCCGTAATCTCCCCCTTCTTTTATCCATGTCAGCCATTCCTGTGTGGGCTCCTGATATCCGGCCATATCGTTATACAACCCCATTCCATAGTTTTCTGCAATATGAAATGGTCTTCTCATAAGCATGGCAGCCGCCGGAAAAGCCTCCATCCAGGGCATAACATACTGGTTTCTTACAGCTTCTACAGGAATTCTCGTGATTCCCTCACTGTAATTTACATGCCATTCTCCCCAATGTCCAAGGCTGCCAAGTTCAATATAACTGATCAGTCCGTCTTTTCCAAAATGCTCTCCAAGGGCTTTGATTGCCCTCTCATGCTCTTCTATAAAAATCTCATTGTTGTAATCCGGGGAATATCCTTTTCCATATTCACCGTCATACCAGGTTCC
>CAKRVL010000063.1 GCA_934408705.1 uncultured Blautia sp.
AGCACCTTGCTTTATTTATCTGCTGGTACGCAGATCTTATGGATTCGGAGGTGAGAAATCATGAAACTGACAGCTTCGGATATCCATGTAGAGCTTGGCGGAAATGAGATTCTCAAAGGAATCGATGCAGCTATAAAAGAAAAAGAATTTGTAGGAATCATAGGACCAAACGGAAGTGGGAAAAGTACACTGCTGAAATGTATTTACCGTGTACTGAAGCCGGATACCGGCGTGATCATGCTGAATGGAAAGTCTTTAAATGAGTACAAGGTGAAGGATTCTGCAAAAGCACTGGCAGTGGTCTCCCAGCACAATTACTATAATTTTGAATTTTCTGTACAGGAAATTGTTATGATGGGACGAGCACCTCATAAGAAAACCATGGAGCGGGATAATGCAGAAGATTATAAAATAGTGGAGGAGTGTCTGGAAAAAGTGGGAATGCTTCCCTATCGGCACCGTGTTTTTTCTAGCCTGTCCGGCGGTGAGCAGCAGAGAATCATTCTGGCAAGGGCACTGGCACAGAAAACAGACTGTCTGATCCTGGATGAGCCTACCAACCATCTTGATATTAAATATCAGCTTCAGCTTCTGGATATTGTAAAAAGTCTGGGGATTACCGTGATCAGTGCTTTGCATGATCTGAATATTGCAGCAGCATACTGCGACCGGATCTATGCCATGAAGGACGGTCGCCTGGTGGCATGTGGAACTCCGGAAGAAGTCATTACAGAAGAGTTTATACATATGCTGTATGAAGTAGACGCAACTGTGAAAAAGGATGAATATGGCATGTTGAATGTTACATACCATCCTTTGCATGTAAAAAAATAAGGAAAATGTGGAGGAAATCTGAATGAGCGATACAGCAAAAAAAGGAATTCTTGTAGTCAGCTTTGGTACCAGTCATGAAGATACCAGAGCAGTGACCATTGATGCGATTGAAAAAGAAATTGGAGCTGCTTTTACAGATTGTAAAATTTATCGCGCATGGACCAGCAAAATGATTCTCGCCAGAATTGAAAAGAGAGATCATATTCACTATGACAATGTGGCAGAAGCAATGGAGCGTATGAAAAAGGATGGAATTACAGATGTGATCATTCAGCCTACTCATGTAATGAACGGTGTGGAAAATGATCTTATGAAAAAGGATGTTCTGGCGTATGCAGATCATTTTCAGTCTGTGAAATTCGGAGCTCCTCTGCTTACAACAGAAGAAGATAATGAGTATGTGGTGAAAGCGGTTGCAGATGAGTTCCCTGTAATTAAGGATAAGGAAACGGCACTTGTGCTTATGGGGCATGGAACCGAGCACTACGCAAATGCCGTTTATGCCGCACTGGATTACAGATTCAAGGATATGGGATATGAAAATGTGATCGTAGGAACTGTGGAAGGTTATCCTGAAATTGACCAGGTCATGAAACAGCTTGGAAAATGCGGGGTAAAAAAAGTGGTAATCGCACCGTTTATGATCGTTGCCGGTGACCATGCGAAAAATGACATGGCAGGAGAGGAAGAAGACTCCTGGAAAAATATCATCAGCAAAGCTGGCTATGAAGTGCAGACAGTTTTGAAGGGACTGGGGGAATATGAAAGTCTTCGAAAACTTTTTGTGGCACATGCGAGGAAAGCGGTATGATTAAAATTGGAACACTGACCTGCCTTCACTCCAATCATGTGTGTGCCAGAGTGGGATGCCTGAAGGCCTTTCAAAACCGCAGTGACTTTTTTGAAGGATACTCTTCGGACACACTTCTGGGAGCAATGATGACCTGTAATGGATGCAAAAGTGCAAATCCCAAAGAACCAGATGAGGATGAAGGGATTTTGGAAAAAATAGACAGGCTGGTCAGCGAAGAAATTAAGGTGATGCATGTGGGAGCCTGTCGTCTGGACAGGGAGAAAAAAGAGTGCCCAAGAATTGCCAAAATCTGTGAGATGATAGAATCCAGGGGAATCCAGGTGGTAAGAGGAACTCACAGAGAATCCTGAAATAAAAATAGAAAAATCATATATGGGAAACTTCCAGGCAGAATGTATAAAATAGTCTGTCTGGAAGTTTTTTATTGCTGTGTTTTGCCTGGCTTTATTGACAATATACGCAGGAATTAGTAAAATGAGCGGTGGCAGAAAATGATATTTAAGGAGAATTACATAAGATGAGTATTTCTATGATTGGAATAGACCATAGTATGGCTCCCGTAGATATACGAGCCTTGTTTGCGTTTACCAGAAAAAATGCAGGGGAGGCTATGGAAAAATTAAAGGAACAGCCGGGAATCGACGGCTGTATTATTCTTTCTACATGTAATCGCCTGGAGGTATGGGCAAGTGTGGATGATGAGGCAGAGCTTTCTTTATATAAAGAGCTTTGTAAGCTGAAAAATATTCATGACGATCAGTATGAGATATATTTTACGAAACGTGTAGGACATGAAGCAGTGGAACATTTATTTTATCTTGCTTCAGGCCTGAAATCCCAGATACTTGGAGAAGACCAGATCCTTACGCAGGTAAAAGATGCACTGGGAATTGCCAGAGAGCATTTTACTACAGACGGAGCCCTTGAAGTGCTGTTTCGAATGGCCGCAACTGCGGGGAAGAAGATAAAAACCGAGGTGCCATTTTCCCACGGAAATCCTTCTGTGATCCATCAGGCAATCGAAATGCTTGACAGACAGGGGTATTTTGTACAGGATAAGGTCTGTATGGTGATTGGAAATGGCGAGATGGGAAAGGTTGCAGCCCAGGCTCTTATGGAAGCCGGAGCAGATGTAACGGTAACCGTCCGTCAGTACCGAAGCGGAATGGTGAATATTCCGTACGGCTGTAAACGAATCAATTACGGGGAAAGAATGGACTATCTGCCTAAGTGCGATCTTGTGGTCAGTGCTACGGCAAGTCCGAATTTTACTTTGCGCGAGGAACTGTTTGAGAATCTGGAATTGGAAAAAAGCATTGTTCTTATCGATCTGGCAGTTCCAAGAGACATTGAGCCTGAGGTGGGGAAATTCGAAGGTGTAACCTTGTTTGATATGGATAGCTTCCGTATGGAGGAAACTCCCGCTGAGCTTCAGGAAAATCTTGAGGCAGCAGGACAGATCGTACGGGAGCAGATGGATGAGTTCTTCAAATGGCTGGATGGTAAGGAACTGATACCAAGAATTCAGGAAATTAAAGAACATGCAGTAAATGATTTTAATCTGCGGATTATGAAGCCTTTGAAGAATGCGCAGATGGATGAGCAGGAAAAAGAGAAGCTTATGAATGCAGTGGATACTGCAATGGGGAAGGTTGTAAATAAAATGCTTTTTGCATTGAGAGACAATATGAATGAGAAAGCATTTTTGGAATGTGTGGCAGGACTGGAGAAGACATATGAAAAATAAGCGTTATTTTCCGCTATATGTGGATTTATGGGATAAAAATGTAGTGGTAGTGGGCGGGGGAACCATTGCCACAAGAAGAGTGAAAGCATTGCTGCTTTTTACCAGGAATATTACAGTAATTGCGCCTAAGATGACAGCAGATCTTTGGGAACTGGGAAAGCTGGGGAAAATTCAGATCCAGCCACGTCCTGTTAAAAAATCAGATTTTTCAATGGCATACATGGTGCTGGCTGTTACCAATAACAGAGAATTAAATGAAGAAATTTACCGGCTCTGTAAGGAAGAGGGAATCTATGTAAATGTTGCAAGTGATAAGAGCCTGTGCGATTTTTATTTTCCCGGAATCTGCCTGAAGGATGATATTGTGGTTGGAATCACGGCCAGTGGTGTCAATCACAAAAAAGCCAAGGCTGTAAGAGAAAAAATGCAGGCACTTCTGGAAGAACTTGAAAAAGATGAGGATAGTTATGAGTAAAAAAGTAGTGATCGGAAGCAGGGAAAGTAAGCTTGCTGTATTGCAAAGCCAGATGGTGAAGGATTACATTGTAAGCAAGCATCCCGAAATAGATGTGGAAATTCTTACAATGAAGACTACAGGGGATAAAATACTGGATCGCACTCTGGACAAGATTGGTGGAAAAGGTCTTTTTGTAAAGGAACTGGACCGGGCACTTTTGGAGGGCAGAAGCCAGCTTTCTGTCCATAGCCTGAAGGATATGCCTATGGAAATTTCACAGAAGCTTCCCATACTTGCCTTTTCCAAAAGAGAGGACGTACGAGATGTGCTGGTTCTCCCAAAAGACTGTGAGACTCTGGAGCCTTCGAAGCCTATCGGCTGTTCCAGCCTTCGAAGAAAGCTGCAGCTGAAAGAAATTTACCCGGATATGCAGGTGAAAAGTATTCGTGGAAATCTCCAGACCAGACTGGAAAAGCTGGATAACGGAGAATATTCTGCGTTAGTTCTTGCAGCTGCAGGTTTGAAGCGTCTGGGGCTTGAAAACAGGATTAGCAGGTATTTTGATACGGAGGAAATGATTCCTGCAGCAGGGCAGGGGATTCTTGCAGTTCAGGGAATGGATGGGCTGGATTATGAGTATCTGGAAGGGTATGATGATCTGCAGGCTCATCAGGCTGCAACGGCAGAGAGAGCTTTTGTAAAATTCCTTAATGGCGGTTGTACATCTCCGGTAGCAGCCTATGGAGAAATTGAAAACGGACAGTTAAAGCTTACCGGTCTTTACTACGAAGAGGAAACCGGACATTATCTGAAAGGCTCTAAAATCGGAAGCCTATCTGAGGCTGAAAAGCTGGGGATTTCTCTTGCAAAGGAACTGCAGGAGAAATGTAAAACAGAATATAAAGAGTCCTGTTTACAAGAAGAGAATAAAAGAGCTGTGGGAAAAGTCTGGCTTGTAGGAGCCGGACCAGGAGATGCGGGGCTTTTTACCGTGAAAGGAGCCAGAGCCTTAGAACAGGCAGATGTGGTGGTTTATGACAGTCTGGTAGGACAGGGAATCCTGACACAGATTCCTGTTTCCGCGAAACTGATCAACGTGGGAAAGCGTGCCGGACATCATACCATGTCGCAGGAGAATATCAATCAGGTTCTTGCTGAGGAAGCGAAAAAAGGCAACCGGGTCGTTCGTCTGAAGGGCGGTGATCCGTTTCTCTTTGGAAGAGGGGGAGAGGAACTGGAGCTTCTTAAAAAAGAAGGGATTCCGTATGAAGTGATTCCGGGAGTAACCTCTTCCATTGCAGTTCCTGCATACAATGGAATACCTGTGACACATCGGGATTTTTGTTCTTCTGTGCATATAATAACAGGACATAAACGTCAGGGAATGGAATACGATATTGATTTTCAGGCACTGGTACATACCAAAGGAACGCTTGTTTTTCTCATGGGAATCACTGCCATGGAGGATATTTGCAGTGGCCTTATGAAAGCTGGAATGGATCCGGATATGCCGGCTGCCGTTTTGTCCAAAGGTACTACGGCTGGTCAGCAAAGAGTCGTGGCAACTGTCGCTACATTAAAGACAGCTTCTGATCAGGCGAAAATCCAGACACCGGCTATTATTGTGGTTGGAAAGGTATGTACTCTGGCAGATGATTTTGCCTGGTATGAGAAATTACCTCTGGCAGGCTGGAAAATTCTTGTCACCCGACCAAAGGAGAATATTTCCAGAACAGCAGCGCTTCTTCGGGAAAAAGGAGCAGAGGTACTGGAGCTTCCGTCCATCTGTATTACTCCATTGAAAGACCAGAGCAGACTTTATCAGGCATTTGTTGATATCCGCAGTTATGACTGGCTGGTATTTACCAGTCCTGCAGGAGTGGATGTGTTTTTTAAAGAAATGGCGAAAAAGACAATTGATATGCGCAATCTGGGAAATGCAAAGGTGGCAGTCATTGGAGAAGGTACCAGAAAGAAACTTCTGGAAAGAGGAATTTTTCCGGATTTTATGCCTACAGTTTATGAGGGAGAGACTTTGGGAAAGGAGCTTGGCGCTTTGTTAAATGGAACAGAAAAAATTCTGATTCCCAGAGCATCCCTTGGAAATAAAAGGCTGGCAGAAGAATTGGAAAAAACAGGTGCACAGGTGGAGGATGTTCCAACTTACAAAACAGAGTATGTAAGCTGTCCTCTTATTGATGAGAAACTGGAATTTGAGGAGGGAGCCATTGATCTGGCGGTATTTACCAGTGCATCTACAGTAAAGGGATTTGTGGAAAGTACAAAAGGACTTGATTATTCCAAAGTCCGTGCTGCTTGTATTGGAAAGCAGACCCGTGCTGCAGCGGATTCTTACGGAATGAAAACCTATATGTCAGAAAAGGCAACCATTGACAGTCTGATTGAACTTGTTGAGACACTGAAGAGGAGTGAAGAAAATGGAACTGATTAAGAGACCGAGAAGATTAAGAGGGGGAGAAAGCCTGCGGAAAATGGTGAGAGAGACAAGAATGGACAAGTCTTCTCTTATTTATCCTCTGTTTGTGATGGAAGGAAATGGAATCCAGGAAGAAATCCCTTCTATGGAGGGACAGTACCGTTACAGTCTGGATCGTCTTCCCTATAAATTGGAGCAGCTGGAAAAAGCAGGGGTAAACAGTATCATGCTTTTTGGAATCCCGGATCACAAGGATGAGATTGGAAGCGGTGCTTACGCACAGGATGGTATCGTACAGAAAGCGCTTCGGGAAGCAAAGAGCAGATTTCCAGAGATGTATTATGTGACAGATGTGTGCATGTGTGAGTATACGTCCCACGGTCATTGTGGCGTTCTCTGCGGACATGATGTGGATAATGACAAGACACTGGAGCTTCTTGCAAAAACAGCTCTTTCCCATGCACAGGCAGGCTCTGATATGATCGCACCTTCTGATATGATGGATGGACGTGTGGCTGCAATCCGCAAAGAGCTGGATCAGGGTGGTTATACGAATACCCCTATTATGTCCTATGCGGTAAAATATGCTTCCGCATTTTATGGTCCTTTCCGTGATGCTGCAGGAAGTGCCCCGGCTTTTGGTGACCGCAAAAGCTACCAGATGGATTTTCATAATAGAAGAGAGGGCATGAAGGAAGCTCTTATGGATATTGAAGAGGGCGCAGATATTATTATGGTAAAGCCTGCAATGTCCTATCTGGATATGGTGTCTGAGATTTCCAAGTCTGTGAATGTTCCGGTGGCTGCATACAGTGTAAGTGGTGAGTACGCTATGGTGAAAGCTGCGGCTAAGATGGGCTGGATCGATGAAGAAAGAATTATCGGGGAAATGGCAGTGGGAGCTTACCGTGCCGGCTCCCAGATTTATATCACATATTTTGCAGAAGAGATTGCCAGAATGATGGACGAAGGGAGAATCGGATAATGACAAAGTCTGAAAAGCTTTTTGAGAGAGCAGTAAACAGAATTCCAGGTGGCGTAAACAGCCCGGTACGTGCATATGGAGCGATTGGAGAAGCACCGCGATTTATTGACCGTGCTGATGGCTGTTATATCTATGATGTGGATGGCAACCGCTATATTGATTACATTGATTCCTGGGGACCGATGATTCTGGGACATAATAATCCGGCAATCAGAGAAAGCGTTCTGAAGGCATGTGAAAAGGGTCTGAGCTTTGGCTGTGCTACAGAAATTGAAGTGGAAATGGCAGAATTTATCTGTGACAGAATCCCGCATGTGGATATGATCCGAATGGTCAATTCTGGTACAGAAGCGGTCATGAGTGCAATCCGTGTGGCAAGAGGTTATACGGGGAAAAATAAAATTATTAAATTTGCCGGCTGTTATCACGGACACAGCGATGCCATGCTGGTAAGCGCAGGCTCTGGGGTAATGACAAGCGGTGTGCCGGACAGTGCTGGTGTGCCAAAGGGATGTACAGAGGACACCATGCTGGCAGTTTACAACGATCTTGAAAGTGTGGAGAATCTTTTTTCGCAGGCTGATGGACAGGTGGCCGCAGTGATTGTGGAAGCTGTTGGGGCCAATATGGGAGTGGTACCGCCAAATGAGGGCTTCCTTGCAGGACTTCGCTCTCTTTGTGATAAATACCATGCGCTTCTTATTTTTGATGAGGTAATTACAGGGTTCCGACTTGCATTTGGCGGCGCTGCCCAGTATTTTGGTGTGACACCGGATTTGGTCACTTATGGAAAAATCATTGGAGCCGGAATGCCGGTTGGTGCATATGGCGGAAGAAGAGATGTGATGGAACTGGTAGCACCAGCAGGAAAGGTATATCAGGCAGGTACTTTAAGCGGAAATCCTGTGGCAATGGCGGCTGGTCTTACCCAGCTGAAATATTTATATGATCATCAGGAAATTTACACAGAGCTGGAGAAAAAAGGAGAGCTTCTTTACGGTGGAATGGAAAGAATCGTAAAAGAAAAAGGTCTGAATTATCAGATGAATCATGTGGGTTCTCTTGGAAGCCTGTTTTTCGCAGAACAGCCAGTTGTGGATTATATTTCTGCAAAAGCTTCTGATACAGCGGCATTTGCAGAGTATTTTAAAAAGATGCTGAACATGGGAATTCATATGGCTCCTTCTCAATTTGAAGCAATGTTTTTGTCAGCGTCTCATACAGATGAGATTATTATGGAAACGTTGGATGCAGTAAAGCTTGTTCTTTGAAATTGTGTGTGGTATAATTTAGACACGATTACATAAAAGAAACCAAAAGTTTCCAGAAATGAGACTGTAGGAGGCTAGACAAATGGGTAAGAAATATGTGGCTTATGTAGGAACCTATACTCACGGAACCAGTAAAGGAATCCAGGTCTATGACGTGAACCTGGAGGAAGGTACTCTCACAGAGAGAAGTGAAGTGGAAGTAAGTAATGCGTCTTATACTGCTGTATCCAAGAATGGCAAGTATCTTTACTCTATTGAGGATGAAGGCGTTGCAGTATTTAAGCGTGACCATAATGGTGATCTGTCACGTATCAACAGCGTTGATATTGATGGTATGAGAGGATGCTTCCTCGCTACAGATGTAGATGGCAAGTATCTTTATGTGGCAGGATATCATGATGGCAAGGTAACAGTTGTACATACTCATAAGGATGGACGTCTGGGAAGTGTTATGGATGGTGTTTTCCATACCGGTCTTGGCAGTGTTGCAGAGCGTAATTTCCGTCCACATGTAAATTGTGTACGTCCTACACCGGATAATAAATATCTTTGTGCGGTAGATAATGGAATTGATCAGATCAAGGTATATCGTATTAATAAGCGAACTGATAAGCTGGAGCTTGTTGATATTGTACGCTGCCCGAGAGAGAGCGGACCGCGAATTATCCGATTCAGCGCAGACGGACGTTTTGCATATGTTATTTTTGAGCTGAGTAATGAGATTAAGGTATACAGCTATAATGGAAGCGGTGATGTTCCGGAGTTTGAATTGCTGCAGAGCATTTCCACACTGGCAAAGAAGGAAGATGGAACTGTATCACACAATGCAGCTTCAGGACTTGCACTTGCACCAGATGGCAAGCATTTATTCTGTACTACAGCAGGAGAGAATACAGTGGGTATGTTTGAAATAGATTCGGAAACAGGGCTTCTGGAACGTAAGTTCGTCCTTCCTGTGAGCGGCGATTATCCTAAGGATTTGGTAATTTTCCCTGATAACCAGCATATCGCAGTTGCCAATCACTCCAGTAACAGCATTACCACCTTCAAGGTCGATTATGAGAAGAATATCATTATGATGAAGGGTAAGCCACGTAAGATAGAGACTCCTAACTGTATCAACATCTGGCCGGTTCCGGACGGGGAAGATATTGAAGATATAGAGTCATAAATAAAGGCGGGAAGAGATCTGAAGTCCAGATTTCTTCCCGTTTTGTACATTCTGAAACAAATGTGAATAATAGAGTATTATAGGTAAAAGTTTTTAATATTGTCCATTCTGGCACTCATATTTGAAAACATGGCATCTACCAGTGTGATTGCAGCCATGGACTCAACAACAACGACAGCGCGGGGGACAATTACCGGATCATGGCGCCCTTTGATCTCT
The DNA here is from genome assembly GCA_934408705.1 of uncultured Blautia sp. Lineage (GTDB taxonomy): Bacteria > Bacillota > Clostridia > Lachnospirales > Lachnospiraceae > Blautia_A. The sequence continues at coordinate 9,936 of CAKRVL010000063.1, forward strand.
ATAGAGATATCTTCTCCGGTTGTAGTAACTGTTTGCTGTGGCTGCGCGATAGATGGAGTTGGCTTAACGTGGGCGCGGAGAAGGATTTCACTGCCGTCGCTGATCCCGCCTAAAATTCCGCCGGAATGATTGGTGTTTTTTACGATTCTGCCGTTTTCCATATGGAAACCATCGTTATTCTCGGAGCCCCTCATAGTGGAAACCTTGGCACCGTCACCGATCTCTACTGCCTTTACGGCTCCAATTGACATCAGTGCCTGAGCAAAGGTTGCATCAAGTTTACCAAAAACAGGATCTCCGATTCCGGCAGGAACACCGTTTATACGACACTCAATGACACCACCGGCACTGTCATCCTTTCTCATACAGCTCTCAAGATATTTGATCGCATTTTTGGCAGCAACCATATCCGGCATATAGAAGGAGTTTTCTTTGATCACCTCCGGGTGGTAGGCCTGACAGGAAACAGGTCCGATGGAGCTGGTATAAGCCTGCAGAGTAATGCCAAGCTCCTTCAGGATTTTTGCTGCAATAGCACCTGCAGCAACTCTGCCGATGGTTTCACGTCCAGAGGAACGTCCGCCTCCTCTGTAGTCACGGATACCATATTTGCTGTCAAAGCCATAGTCAGCGTGGCCCGGCCGGTATGTATTTGCTATATTACCGTAATCATGTGAACGCTGATCCTTATTTCGTACGATCATGGAGATAGGAGTTCCGGTGGTCTGTCCCTCGAACACTCCGGAGAGGATTTCCACGTCATCGCCTTCAGTGCGGGCGGTAGTATAGCGGCTTTGTCCCGGCTTTCTCCGGTCAAGATAAACCTGTATATCTGCTTCTGTAAGGAAAAGACCAGCCGGTACACCGTCTACGACAGCTCCTAGTGCTTTACCGTGGGATTCTCCCCAGGTAGTAACTGTGAATTTTTTTCCAAATGTTGACTGACTCATAGGCACAAATCCTTTCTGCTTCCGACTGCATCGAATTAAAGTGTAAATGTAACTTTAAAGACATTATAGCGAAATACAAAAAGTCTGTAAAGTCAATCTATTAGAATTGACAAAATTTCCCGCACAAATTATAATGGAAGCGTATTTTTTGAGAAACAAGAAACTGGAAGGAGTGCGGAGTGTGGTACGGATTTTTAAGACAATAGAGGGCGCAATACATGAGATCCAGGAACCGCAGGAGGATTGCTGGGTTGCAATGACGAATCCCACTGCTGCAGAGATTTTTGAAATGTCCGAGAGGTTTGGAATAGAGGTTGATGATCTTCGGGCACCGCTGGATGAAGAAGAACGTTCCCGTATTGAGGTGGAGGATAACTACACTTTGATCCTTGTAGATGTTCCTATGATAGAGGAGCGTAATGAGAAAGACTGGTATGGTACTATTCCTTTGGGAATTATTGTTACTAAGAAGATGATTTTTACAGTATGTCTGGAGGATACCCAGGTACTTACCAGATTTATGGAAGGAAGGGTGAGAAATTTCTTCACTTATATGAAGACCAGATTTATTCTGCAGATTCTGTACCGGAATGCTACTATGTATCTGCATTACCTGCGCATCATTGATAAGAAGAGTGAGCAGGTGGAGGAGAAGCTTCATATGTCTACCCGTAATCAGGAATTGATGGAGCTTCTGGAGCTGGAGAAATCTCTGGTATACTTTACTACGTCCCTTCGATCGAATGAGGTAGTGTTGGAGAAACTTCTGAAGGTGGATAGTATTAAACAGTATCCGGAGGATACAGATCTGCTGGAGGATGTTATCATTGAAAACAAGCAGGCAATAGAGATGGCGAATATATACAGCGGTATCTTAAGCAGTATGATGGGTACTTTTGCATCCGTTATTTCCAATAACCTGAATGTGGTCATGAAGGTTTTATCTGTTATCACTATTGTAATGAGTATTCCAACCATTGTATTCAGCGCATATGGAATGAACCTGAGCCCTTCAGGAATGCCTTTTTCAGCTGATAAATGGGGATTTTTAGTGGTGATTCTGCTGTCTGTGCTGGTAAGTATTGTGGCAGCTGTGATTCTGTCCAAGAAGAAATTTTTCTAATGGAAAATGCCTGCTTAAAGGCATTACTATAAAAGAAGAAAAGAGGATTATATGAAATTTATTGATAAGCTGGAGCGCAAATATGGAAAATTTGGCATTCCTAATCTGACTGTTTATATTGTGGTCTGCTATGTGATCGGTTATGCGCTGATGATTCTGAATCCCAGAATTCTGAACTGGCTCAGTCTGGAGCCTGCATATATTCTGCGGGGACAGGTATGGAGACTTGTGACATGGGTATTGTACCCGCCGGATTCATCAAATGTGCTGTTGTTTGCACTAATGGTTCTGTTGTTTTACTATCCTATTGGTACATCGCTGGAAAGAACTTTAGGTACGTTTAAATACACGCTTTATATTCTTTCGGGTATGATTTTTACCATTCTTGGTGCGTTTATCCTTTATTTCCTTCTTGGAGGAAATGTTCTTGTAGGAAGTGTATTTTCAACGTATTATATCAGTTTGTCAACCTTCCTTGCGTATGCAATGTGTTATCCGGATATGCAGGTTCTGCTCATGTTCATTATTCCGGTAAAGATGAAGTGGATGGCAATTTTTTATGTAGTGATCATAGTTTATGAAATGATCCAGTACATTATGGCTGGTGCATGGTATTTGGTGATTCCGATAGTGGCTTCACTGTTGAATTTTATTATCTTCTATTTTGGAACAAAGGATTTCAGCAGGTACAATCCGAAGGAAATCCATAGGAGAAATGAATTCCGCAGGGCGATGGAGCCGCAAGGACGTATGAAATCAGGCAGTGGCACCGTTACCAAGCACAAATGTGCTATTTGCGGACGCACAGAGCTTGATGACCCTAATCTGGAGTTTCGTTTCTGTTCCAGATGTAATGGGAATTATGAGTATTGCCAGGACCATCTTTTTACACATACACATGTAAAATAATCACAGACAGAGGGATAGCTGCTTATGAAGAGAACAAAAATTATTTGTACCCTGGGACCGGCCTCCAGTAAGAAAAACATTTTAAGGTCAATGATGCGTGCCGGAATGGATATTGCCCGTTTTAACTTTTCTCATGGATCTCATGAAGAGCACAGGGAAAGAGTTGACATGATCAAGAATCTGCGGGAAGAACTGAATCTTCCGGTGGCTATGCTTCTTGATACGAAGGGACCTGAGATCCGTACCAAGCTCTTGAAAAATCATAAGAAAGTTATGCTGGAAACCGGCAGCCAGTTTACTCTTACCACAGGAGATATTGAAGGTGATGAGACCAAGGTTGCCATCACATATGAGAATCTTTACAAAGATGTGAAAAAAGGCGGCAGGATTCTGATCGATGATGGTCTGATCGAGCTTGAAATCGAGAATATCAAAAATGGAGATATTATTTGTCGTGTCCTGAATGGCGGCGAGCTTGGAGAACGTAAGGGAATCAATGTGCCTTATGTGAAAGTGAAGCTTCCTGGTATTACAGAGCAGGACAAAGCGGATATCCTGTTTGGTATTTCCCAGGAGTTTGATTTTATTGCAGCTTCTTTTGTCCGGGATGCCAAGGCAATCAAAGAAATCCGTCAGCTTCTGGATGAAAATGGCGGCCATGATATTGGTATCATTGCCAAGATTGAAAATGCAGAAGGTGTTGAGAATATTGATTCGATCATTAAGGCAGCAGATGGAATCATGGTAGCCAGAGGTGATCTTGGTGTAGAGATTCCTCCAAGTGAGGTACCTTATATCCAGAAGATGATCATTCGCAAGTGTAATGAGAATTATGTTCCAGTTATTACTGCTACCCAGATGCTGGATTCTATGATTCGTAATCCACGTCCTACAAGGGCAGAGGTTGCGGACGTTGCCAATGCAATTTATGATGGTACAGATGCAATCATGCTTTCCGGAGAGACAGCAGCTGGTAAATATCCTTTAGAAGCATTAAAGATGATGGTGGAGATTGCACAGACTACAGAGCCTCATCTGAATTATGCCAACTATACTCTTAACCGCAATATGTGCGGTGAGAGCCGTGTATCCAGTGCTGTAGGACTGGCAGCTGTGCAGACTGCAAGAGATCTGAAGGTGAAGGCAATTGTGATACCAACCTTCGGAGGAAGAACAGCAAGACTGATCTCCAGCTTCCGCCCAGATGTTCCGATTTACGCAGTTACACCTAATGATACTATTCAGCACAGACTGCAGCTTGTATGGGGAGTTATGCCGTTAAAGGGATACGAGAAGGATTCCACAGAGTATATTATTTCGCAGGCTATGAGTGTTGTCCGCAGAAAGCGGTTGGCGAAGAAGGGAGACCTGATTGTGTTTACAGTCGGGGATCCTGCTACCAATATGACGCGGGAGGGCGCTGTAACCAATATGCTTCATGTGATTGAAGCAAAATAAAGTATTTTTTTCACAAAAATAAAGGTAATGTATTTTACAACGAGGAGAAATTATTATGAAAAAAACACCTTTTGTCACACTGGAAAAAGTACAGGAAATTGTCCGGGAATACCCTACTCCCTTTCATCTTTATGATGAGAAGGGAATCCGGGAGAATGCACAGGCTTTGAAGGAAGCCTTTGCATGGAATAAGGGATTTAAAGAGTTTTTTGCAGTAAAGGCAACTCCGAACCCCTTCCTGATCAAAATCCTGCAGGAGTATGGATGCGGATGCGACTGTTCTTCCATGACAGAGCTTATGCTTTCCAAGGCCATCGGATGCGGTAAGGGAGACATTATGTTTTCCTCTAATGACACTCCTGACAATGAGTTTAAGTATGCAGATGAAATCGGAGGAATCATTAACCTTGACGATATCACACACATTGAAAGTGTGGAGAAAGCACTTGGTAAGATTCCAGAGGTTATCAGCTGCCGTTATAATCCGGGCGGAGTGTTTAAAATCAGTAATGATATTATGGACAATCCCGGAGATTCCAAATATGGTATGACTACTGAGCAGATCTTTGACGCATTTCGTATTCTGAAGAGTAAAGGTGCGAAGGAGTTTGGCATCCATGCATTCCTTGCCAGCAATACAGTGACAAATGAGTATTATCCAATGCTTGCAAAGATCATGTTTGAGCTTGCTGTGAAGCTGCAGAAGGAAACAGGAGCACATATTAAATTTATCAATCTTTCCGGTGGTATCGGTATTCCTTATCGTCCGGAGCAGACTCCTAATGATATCCGCGTAATTGGAGAGGGTGTCCGCAAGGTTTATGAAGAAGTTCTGATTCCTGAAGGAATGGGAGATGTTGCCATTTATACTGAGCTTGGACGTTTTATGATGGGACCATATGGCTGTCTGGTAACAAAGGCAATCCATGAAAAGCATACCCATAAGGAGTATATCGGTGTGGATTCCTGTGCTGTAAACCTTATGCGTCCGGCTATGTATGGTGCTTACCATCATATTACAGTTCTCGGTAAAGAGAATCAGGTATGTGATCATCTATACGATATTACAGGATCTCTTTGTGAAAATAATGACAAGTTTGCCATTGACCGTTATCTTCCTCAAATTGATATGGGAGATTATCTTGTCATCCATGATACCGGTGCACATGGTTTTTCTATGGGATATAATTATAATGGCAAGCTGAAGTCAGCAGAGATTCTTCTTCATGAAGATGGTTCTTTTGAAATGATCCGCCGTGCAGAGACTCCGAGAGATTACTTTGCTACTTTTGATTGTTTTCCGATTTTCGAGAAGCTTCTGGAGGATGAGGATCAGGTATGATATGTAAATAAAAAAGAGGGATTGCTGGATCACGGCAATTCCTCTTTCACAATATTCAAATAATGAATCTATTTGTATTTCTTGAAATTCCAAATAAAAAACCCCGTAAAATCAAGGGTTTCACGGGATTTGCATATCTTACGTTTTATGAAAAAATGCCGGCAGTGGGACTTGAACCCACACGTAGTTGCCTACAACAGATTTTGAGTCTGCCTCGTCTGCCATTCCGACATGCCGGCG
>CAKRVL010000064.1 GCA_934408705.1 uncultured Blautia sp.
CACCCGTTTTCTTTGATCAGCTCTCGACTGGCAGCCAATATATCTTCTTTTGAAGTAGCAAGATGATTCAATTTCTCTGTCAAGAGCTTTTTTATCTTTATTTTTTCAGACACACTCTAGCATCTTAAGTTCCTTGGGAAAATCAATTTCCTTTTTCAGTATATTATTCTCCCACTTCAAACCTACAGAAATAGTTCCGTAAGGAGTCGGAATCTTTCCAGTTGCTTCCTCTAATGATTCCGGGAGACATGGCTTAAAAGAAAAAGTCTTAAAACCAGGCTCCACAGGTACAACTCCAAGAATTCGTGCCGGCATTTGATAAGTAGGCGTACCTCCCCACGCATGAGAATAGTCACAATCAAAACCATTCCATACTTCTTTTAATCCAGATGGATTTTCTAACATCAATGCATTCCATCTCTCTAATTGTGTGATTCCATATTTGTTAAATAAATTTGTTTTCGCCAGTGCATTAAAAATAAAATGCATAAAATACGGCTGTGCCTGTGACAGGCTTTTATCTTCCATTACCTTTTCCATTACAGCCATTTGTTTTTCTTTAGGCACAATATTAAATAAAACAGCCAATGTATTCATATGCTGACTATAAAATTCCTCATCAACATCATTTGGAAGCCATTTTGTTGCTTTCTTTTCCTTTGCATCAAACAACCCGTCCACATATAACTGCTTTTCATCTTTCCACAATAATTTATTGATTGCCGCTTTTATTTCGTTCTTTCTATTCTGATAATAGCAGTTTTTTTCTTCATATCCGGCAACTAATTCTAAAAGATTTTTACTGCATTCAAGTGCTCCCACAAGCAAAGCCGACATATATCCCTGTCCCATACATTTAGGAGGATGGTGACGGTTGAATTCTTTCTCCTTAACCCAGTCCATAAACATGTAATTGGGAGCCTGTTCTACTAATCCATTTTCTCCCACATATTCAAGAAACAGATCCAAAATTCCTTCTGTCGTTTCTGCCATAATTTCTCTTAAATTTTTATCACCTGTATATAGAACATACTCCCACATCATTTGAATAAAAAGAAGGCAATAACTCGGATGGAACATTTTATAGTTTCTGTCCTTCAAATACATTGCAATTTTCAGAATATCAAATCTTGTAAGAAAAGGATCAGCAAACGTATAATAATTCATAAGACTTTCAATCATATAATCCCCCATACAACCAAGCGGCTCCTGATGAATAGGTGAATCCATATGATAAGTCTGCCTGCAGATCTGGTTCGTCCTACATCCTAAGAGATATATCTTTTCCAGATTTTTATTACTGCTGTGAAATTCCCCTGGCATTTCCGATGGATAAACGCTAACCAATATCTGCGGCTCTTTCAGTATGATATCTTCTTCAAAATTACTGATTACTATCTGAATATAATGAATGCTATGTCGTCTTAAAGATTCTATTTCATTTTTTCCTTGTCCAAGAATATATGTTTCTGTTGTACCAGTTCTTTCAATTTTTCCTGGAAATTCTTCCATGTGAAGCACAATTTTTGCATCTTCATTTCCCACAATAGTCATTCCGGGAACAGCACAAAAAATTGCTCCAAAGTCTAGCCAGAATGATATAGGTGACCCCTTCTTTATAATAATTTCAGAAAAGTCCTTTTTCCAAATAATTCTTTCTTTTGCAAATGGATTTATTAAATCCAGAGGTTTCTTTTTTACATATCTCAAATTTGGGATTGGAGTTTCATAAAGTTTTGGAAAACAAGCTATATCCTGCACTTTTTCTGCATTATACCACCCATTTTCTATGTAAGAATATTCATCTGTCTCCAGTTGTCTAAGCCCATTCCATATATTACTCTCAATATAACACTCTTCCCTAATACATTTCCATGTATCATCAGTTCCAAAATTCAATACCGTTCCATCTTCTGCTTTTAGAAGTAAATCGCATCTGAGTCCCCCTTTTGTGCAGCAAACTTCTGATAATACAACTGGTCCCAGACACACCCTAACAGAGATAACGTTTTCCCCTTGGATCAAATAATCGGCAATATTATATTTTTCAAAGAACTTATATTTCAGAGATTCACAATTACCATAATCACCGCCTGGCTGTGCGTTTCCAAATCCAATTACTCTGCCATTTATATAGGCTTTATATCCACCTTCACTTGCAATAAATAAACTAGCATTATCTATTCTTTTCTCAATATTCCATTTTTTCTGAAAGATAAAAACACCAAAATTCTTTTTTTCCTTGCAAAAAAGGGTTGGAACACACTCCTGAAATTCCGGATATTTATCCTTTGGAGCCCAAATCCACTCTCCCTTCCACTTTCTTTCTTCATTTCCCGCTGGCAATGAATACTCAACATTATCCCAGAAAAACATTTCATTTTTCTCAATTACCCCTTTTGACTCCATGGTATTGTTACTGATAATTTCCATAAAAGTCCGGTCACCTCCTTATTGCACTGATAGCAGGCAAAGAATGTTCTTTGCCTGCTATATGAAATAATTTACAATTCTTCTTATTCTTCACTATACTCATCCAGAAGAGCCTGACACTCTGTATTCAGTTCGTTCAGTCCTTCTTCCACGCTGTCGTAACGTCCGGTAATTATATCCACCAGATACTGAGACATAGTTGTCTGTATTTCAGTAACACCTCCATAACTTGGTTTTGGCTTCACACCTGTCATTAATGTACCTTCATCATACATTTTCACAAGATCTGGCTGCACAGCCTGTGTTTCTGCCCGAAGCGCATCATCTTCATAAGATGCTTTATCTGCTGGAGTTCTTGCACCTACCTCAGTTACCCATTTATGCCAATAGTCTTCATCAATAAGATACTGAAGAAATTCTCCACATGCATCAATATTCTCAGAAATAGAAGAGACACTGATTTCCTGATTTGAACTGATCATTCTGTAGAACGCCTTATCCTCATCAATAGCAGTCCCCTCATCCGGTCTTGGCATATCAGCCATAATATAATCAAGATCATCACTTACTTCCATATCAGTGATAATTCCATTTATGTAGGTGTAACCGATATTAGTTGCACTGATTCCTCCAAAAAATTCTTCATGACGATCCATATAAGTTTCTGTCTCTGCACCATCTGAAAAAGTACCTGCATCATACATGGACTTCAAAAACTCCACAGTAGTGATTGCATGCTCATCATTCATAGTCATTACAGTAGCATCATCGTTCATAGGTGCACCGCCAAGCTGCCAGTTCCAGTAATTAAATTCATTATTCATGTCAGAATAATTATCCATACTCATTGGAATTGAATAGCCAATATATCCAGCCTCTTTGAACTTAACAGCTGCATCCTTAAACTCACTCCAAGTCTTCGGCACAGTTTCTTCTGTCAATCCGATTGCCTTTAATGCTTCCACGTTATACATCATATATGGAGACAAATCCACCCATGAAGGAATCGTCCATAATTTTCCATCCTTTGACCCCACATCTACTACTTCTGGAATTAAAAGTTCCTTTACCTGATTAGCGATCTCCGGAAGAACATCCTCAACCGGTGAAATAATTCCCATCTTTACGCCATAATCTTCAATACAGGGACCAAATACATACATATCCGGAGCTGTATCCGCACCGCCCTGATGTGCGGTTACAATTTTTTCCTGTCTGCTGCTCCACTCCTGAGCAGTTACAGTTACATGGATTTTATCCTGTGAATTATTAAAATTCTCTGCCATTTCCTGGAATACAACAGGCTCTGCTGACAAGCCTCCAAATACCCACATATCCAGTTCGATCTTGTCGTTTTCCTGTGCCAAGACTGTTGTCGTACCTACTGTTGACATTACCATTGTTCCCACCAGAACCGCTGCCATTAACTTGTGTTTCATTTTGCTTCCTCCTTTAGAAAATTATTTTTATTTTAATCAGCTTTGAAAAACCCCCACTATGTTTTCAAAGAAAATCATTTTCACCCTTTAACTGCTCCTGCAGTCAGTCCTTCTATCAGATTTTTTCCCAGCAACATAAAAATAAGCAATGTTGGGATTGTTACAATAATAGATGCTGCTCCCATCTGATTCCAGTATGTACCAAACTCAGTTATAAATCTGGAAAGTCCTAGTGAAATTGTATATTTTTCTTCTGTTGTCAACAGAATCAAACTGTAAAGATATTCATTCCAGGCACACATAAATGCATATACTCCAACTGCCGCAATACCTGGTTTTGAAATAGGTAAAATTACATTTATAAATATTTTTAAAGCTCCGCATCCATCAATTCTGGCTGCCTCTTCTAATTCTTTTGGGACTCCTTTAAAATATCCATACATCATCCAAATGGAAAATGCCAGGCTGATAGTGCTGTACAGCAACATTAATCCCACATGTGTATCATATAAACCGTAAGATTTATAAGTAGAAAACAGTGGAATAATTACAGATGTACTTGGAAACATCTGTGCCACCAAAACAAACATCAACCAGAATTTTTTCAGTGGAAAACGGAATTTTGCAAATCCATATGCTGCCAGACTGGCAACAATCATTCCAGTTACTGTTGCAACTGCTGAAATTTTCACTGAATTCCAGATATATCTTGGAAATGGCTTTTGAACCCATACTTCATAGTAAGAAGAAAGATCTAACTTTTCCGGAAAAATAGTAACTGGAATCTTTAACAGCTCTGTCATACTTTTTCCAGATGTTATCCCCATCCACACTAACGGAAACAGTGCAACAAACAGAATTGCAACAAGGCACAGGACTTTTAATATACTTAATATATATTTTTTCATTGTCTACGCCTCCTCTTCTTTTGTTGCTTTTGTCATTTTCAGGTAAATCAATGCAAAAACCATAATGATAAAAAACTGAATAACCGAATATCCGGATGCCAGACCAAACCTGAATTTCTGGAACGCAGTCTTATAAATCACCATAGGCAACGTAGTGCTCGATACTCCCGGACCGCCGGCAGTCAGAATATTGATAATTCCAAAACCATTCATTGTCCATATCATAGCCATTAAAGAACAGATAGATAATACATATTTCAACCCTGGCAATGTTACATACCGAAACTGTTTTATTTTTCCACATCCATCAATAGAAGCAGCTTCATAAAGTCCTCTGTCAATTCCCTGCAGTCCTGCTGAAAGCATAATTGTCACATACGGATAAGTTCTCCATATGTATACCATGCAAACTGAAATAAGGGACAGTGATGAAGAGAAGAACTGGATGTGCTCCGGCAATACATGCCAGTAATCCACCAGCACGGAATTAATCAGTCCTTTTTCCCCATTAAGCAGCCATCTCCATAAGGATCCAACTACTACTTCTGGTAAGACCCAGGGCATAAACACTAACGCCCTCACAATATTTTTGCACCGTTTTACACTGTTCAGTAAAAGTGCGATCAATATTGAAACTATCACGGTAATGACAGTAACTGTCAAAGCAAAGAACACCTCATTTTTCAAGATCACAGGGAAATCCCTATTTTTTAATATTTTCTGAAAATTCTCCAGACCAATAAAATTATAATCCCAGCTTTTCAGAATATTAAAATCTGTCAGGCTATACCCAAATCCCTTCACCATCGGCAAGAATAAAAGTCCAAGTAAAAGGATGAGAGCGGGAGCAATAAAAAGATACCCTCTTAATGCTTCATGAAAAGCTAATTTTGATACTTTTTTTCCTTTTTTCATTCCCGTACCTCCTACATTCCAAATTTTACAAAATGGTATAAATCTGACCAGACATTTCGATCATCTGCCAGAAATACAGTTGGTGTATCTGTGAAACTGGCAGGCCAGACAGCATACAACTCACCGTCAATATGGTGATGCGGACCCAAAAGGTTACGATTTGATGCAAATAATTCCCACATAAATTCGTTTACACCATCTTTTAAATAATCCGTAACATCACATTCAAATGGTGCCCACATAAATTGTTTTACCAATTTTCCATTGATATACAATATAGCAGTCATTGCATTAGGGCGATTAAATCTGTATATGTATCTTTTTCCTGCGATTTTTTCTATCTTTACTCCCCTGGAATCATCCCACGGACAAATAAAAATATTCTGTTTTATGCGCAAGCGGCCTGCAAAAAAGCAAAAGCCCTGAGAAGTAAAATCATCTCCATACAAGGTATCCGGCAATTGTCGGATCACAAACTGTGAATCACAACTCAAACCTTTTCTCCAAGCGTATGTAAATCCATTTCTGTTATATACCCCAAATTTACCTATAAGGTATACACTTTCAATTTCCGTATTATAGGTAAGCTTATTTATCTCTGTTTCCAACACATTTTCGCCAAACAGAACGTCATAAACCTTTTTAGACTGATAAAAGTCTATATTCAAAATAATTTCATTAGATCCTCTTCTGATATATGGCAATATCCGATATTTCCGAAAGCTCTTATCCTTCCACCATCCGCATTCCTCCAGTTCTAATTTTACTCCATTTATCTCAGCATGAAGTTCTTTACCAGTCTCTGCAGCCAGAAACATCTCTTCTAGCAGCTGAGGTTCTGTTTCTACAACAAATTTATATTTCAAAGAAACATTTACAGGCCTTTTCTGTTTTAAAAGTATTTCCATAATCTGTATGGTATTTACTTCATCCTTCCATTCTCCATCGCCAATGCGATAACTGCATCGATCCAGAGTGTAAGAATTCCAGTCTGCCCAATCAAGCTTCCAACTGCCCCCTTGTTCCAGGACAATAGTTTCTTTTTCTCTATATATTTCTTTGTTATCTTCTAAATCTTCATCTTTTTTATTTTCCCGTTCTTTTATAAAAAATACTTTTCCCTCCATTTCATTCATTTTAATCTGCAATTTTGTAACTTTATCTCCATAAATGCAGCAACATTTTTGCTTTGCATCCTCTTCCACTTTGTATTCTGTAATTTCATTTTCACCTGGACATTGAAGTAAAATAGAGTAATTTCCGTTTCTATTCAGATTGACCAGATATAAAATTTTCATTTCTCCACATTTTCTCAACTGATAATGTATATTTACAACTTCACTTCCATTTTCCGTTACTGATATAGGAAACTCGAGAATCTTCCATAAGTTTTCTTTTAAACTTACAACATCTATTTTTTCAATCTTCTGGTACAGTTCATCCAGCAGACTATTTTTTCCACCTTGCATATACTTTGGGAAACTTCCCACAGAAAAAACATGGCCTCCATTTTCTACAAACTGGAGCAACAGCTTTACGGTACTATCCTCTATACATAGCATATCCGGAAGTATGACAGTTCTATATTCACACTGTCCCACAATAAACTTTCCATTTCCAATTTTTCCATATTTTTTGATTATGTCTTCATCACCATAATGGTGTTCAATATGATAATCTGACAGTGTCTGTGATAAACTTTCAAATTTATTTCCAAATTCAACAACAGGACCTTCCTCTTTGCCATCATACAACATCCAGGCGCTGTGCATCGGATGTAAAAGTAAAACTTCTGCAGCTGAAACCCCTTCTGTCAGCAAAACTCCCAGCCGTGCTATATAGTCACAAAATATTTTATATTCCTCCCACCATGACTGCTGATAAAACAAAGATGGCGGGAAATCACGTTTTCGACAGCCCCGTATACTATAAGACTGCAAATGCTGACACATTCTGTTTACTCCGTTTACGTACTGCCATTGTGTAATCCACTTTAATTCTTCCGGACTGCAATCCCATCCTGTCATTGCAAAACTTTCTGTAATTACGTGTTTTTTTCCAAGCTGTGCCGCGACACTTCCCACCTGCTTCGGGGTTAGAGGTGAAGATATCCGTCTTCTTAGCCAGTCGATTCCTGGCATATCCATATACTCATATGAAGGCATCACTCCGGCTGTTGCCTGCATCTGAAGCAACAAGGAATCCTCCCTCATCACGTGCCCGGTTAATTTGCATCCGTTTTCTTTGCACCACTGCCCTACTGTTTTCATATAACCATTGGTATATAATTCTGAAATGACCTTCCAAAAATTATAACGATGTATTCCCGCATCAGGTACATCCTCAAATAACGAAAGCAAAGCATCTGTCAATTCATATCCATTAACCTTTTTAAAATATTCTGGTAAAATTAAAGAATATGGTATCTTTAATTTTGCAAACTGAGGTTCATCTGTAAAAAAGCCTGGCATATTTCTCCCAAACTCTTTTCCTAATTCTTTTTTATATACTTCATGGGTAAATTCTAAAAATTTCTTTACTACTTTTGAATTTAAGACATCCACATAATATGGATTCATTTTTTCTTTTATAACATAAACCCAAGCATCCTCATTTTTAATCTTTTCGATCTTGTTTCCAAGAAAGTGAGCGGATTCATCATATATTCCAAGTATCATCTCATCTGGTCTGATTTCATATCCACGAACTTTCTCGCACTCCATCCAGCGCATATAATAATATTCACCAAGTGCCGGAACAGCACCTCCTGCAAAACCACTTGGCCAGCCCTCTTCGTCATATAACCAAGCCTCCATGTCCAATTGTTTTGCCTCTTCTATACATGCTTTTACACATTTCATCCATTTCTCACTCATGTAGGGAGTTTTAAGCCCGCCCCTAGCATGCATGAAAAAACCGCCAATTCCTTTTTCTTTCATTTCATGAATCTGCCATTGCAGTTCATTAAGATCCAGTTCATCATTCCAAGACCAAAATGGAACGCTTCTGTATTCACTGGACGGTGCGCTTAATTTTTCCTCGAGTTTTCCCATGACATTTTCCATCCTTTCCTGAAATCACCTATGAATTAGATCCTTTTCTGCGGCTTCAGAAATATTCTGAAGCCGCTTGAAATATTCTGAAGCCGCTTATCTTTCAAGATTACAGCTTACCAATTTCCTTAAGCACCTTAACGGTGACTGCCATTTCTTCATCTGTTGCCGGTGCCAGAGGGCTTCTGGCCGGACCAAGCTTAATGCCTGTTACTAACTCTACAGCAGGACGCATAATAGAGTTTGGAAGAATTCTTCCGTTCTGTCCTGTTGTTTTGCAGAAACGATATAACGGAATAAATAATTCTTTCGCCTCTTCATTTTTTCCTTCAGCAAAGCATTCAAAAATTTTACGGATCTCATGTCCAAATATATGAGCTCCACCACTTACCAGTCCCATAGCTCCCTGAACAATTGTTGGAAGCAGCATAACATCATCGCCATTATAAATAGCAAATTCAGGATCGATTTTTTCTGTTGCCAAGAAGAAATCAGTTACCTGTGTTGGATTAATTCCAGCTTCATCTTTAATTCCCACAATATTAGGAATTCCAGCCAGTCTGGAAACAGTTTCTGCCTCTATATTCACACCTACAAAAATCGGAATATTGTACAGCAAGATATTACAAGTTGTATTTTCTGCAATAGATTTAAAATGCTGATAAATTCCCTCCTGTGTAGGTTTATTATAAAACGGGCATACAATTAAGCAGGTCTCAATTCCCAGCTTTTCAGCCTCTTTTGTCAGTGCAATGGTCTCTTTAGTAGATGCACAGCCAGTTCCTGCAATAACCGGTTTACGTCCATCAGCTGCTTTTACTGCTGTTTCCATAAGCTTTACTCTCTCATCGAAGGTAAGGAGACTAGCTTCACCGGTAGTTCCTGTTACAATCAGGGAATCGCACAGATCCTTCTCAATCAGATAATGAATCAGCTCTGTGTAGGCTTCATAATTTACTTCTTCACCCTCACCATAAGGTGTAATTAATGGCAAAAGTATCTGTCCATATTTGCTAACGAATTTGTTCATTTTTTTCCTCCATTTTCTCTTAATTTATTATTTATTTATAAAGTCATTCACTGGCTTTATTTTTCCAAGGCTTTCCTTATCATTTCTTTTTCCCATTCAGGCAGGTATGTTATAGGGCTTCTGCAATATCCTCCATCTCTTCCTAAAACACTAAGCGCATACTTTAAACGAATGGGGAACTGATTTCCACCTAAACATTTCCATTTTTTATATAGGCAATTCTGAATTGCCAGACCATCTTCATGTTTTCCCTGTTTTGCCAGCCTCCACATATCCGCACATTCTTCTGGAAACAGAGATAAAATAGCACTGATTGCACCTGAAGCTCCAAGCTCAAAACAAGAAAAAATCATATCATCTGTAGCAGCATACACATTTCCTTTTCCACCAACTTCCATAATATCCGCATATAAAGCCTGAATTCCACCAACACTCTGTTTGATTCCCATTACATATTCTGTTTCTTCCAGTAATTTTCCAAAAAGTACCGGAGAAATTGTATTCTGGGGAATCACATTATAAATAATAATCGGTAACTTTACCTTTTCAGAAATTGTTTTGTAAAAGTCAAACATGCCTTCTTCATTTGGAACAAGAACATTATATGCAGTGGGAGTAACCATGATCGCGTCTGCACCTGCTTCTTTTGCCTTAATCCCGGCATTAACAGCATCTCTTGTACAAGTGCGCATTATACCGCAAACCAGAGGTTGGGTTTTATCAAGATATTCCTTCGCAATTTTAATTAGTTGAACAAGCTCTGAATCATTTAATGTGGGACCTTCACCTGTGCTCCCTGCTACACTTAATCCGTTCGCACCAGCTTTCATGCAGATTTCCATCTCTTTGCGTATCTTACGCTCATCAATTTCTCCCTCTTTTGTAAACGGTGTAACAATTGGAGGGATAATACCTTCAAAAGTTTTCATTTTTCCTCCTTTTTGTATGATTGTATGATGTCGTTTCTGTAATTCGAAGTATAGTGATTCATACAAAAAAAGTCAATAGTTTTTATTAAACATATTGTATTTTGTTATATTTTAATATTAATGTGTTATTTATATTGTGCATTATATATAATTTATGTTTTTATTTCAATATTGAGATTGACTTTTTTAATATATACAAATATAATGCATTTATAGATTGTATGATGTCACATCTTCATACAATAAAACATCATAAAAATCACTGCTATTGACAGTAAAGGAATGGAGGTTAACCAATATGAGTGAATTATCTGCATTAAAAGTAGGTTGTGGTAAGTTCTTTTATGGCAAAAATGTATTATCTCAGCTTCCTGACGAAATTTTACGTCTTGGTGGAAAAGCTTTGATCGTAGGCGGCGAACACGCCCTATCCAGTTTTAACCTTATTGCCGGGAATATGCTTTCTGCTTCTAACTTTGAACTTATCACTCACCACGACCAATGTACCAAGGAAAAGGCAGAATATTATTCAAAAAAAGCATTAAATGAAGGTTTCACTGTTTTAGTTGGTATTGGAGGTGGTAGATGTCTTGATAATGTAAAATGTGCTTCTGTTTTTTCCGGTCTGCCTGTTATTACAGTTCCCACTTCCATTGCAACCTGTGTTGCAACCTCTATGACCTGTATTATGTACAACGATAAAGGTCAACGAGAACCTGCTGTAAATCTAAAAAAAGAAGTAGATGTATGCATCGCCGATATGGACTTGATTGCCACTGCGCCAAGACGTCTGCTTGCATCCGGTATCATGGATTCGCTGGCCAAATACCCAGAAAGTTTCCATCAGTTAAATATATCTTCTTATCGGGATTGCCAGCTCAAAGAATATATTCAGGTAATAAATGCCAAAATCATTTATGATTTTTTACTGGGAGAATATACTGACCTGTATTCTCAGGGAAATCAAGCATTACATTTCAAGGATGTAATCCTTACCAACCTTCTGCATACTTCTATTGTAAGCGGATTTGCAGATGGTTCTGGCCAACTTGCCATAGCACACGCTACCTATGATTTCATGCGAAACTACCATACTGAAGAAGGGCAAAATTTTCTTCATGGAGAAATTGTAGCAGTGGGCTTATTAGTTCAAATGGCCTTCAATCAAATGGAGCAATCTGAAATTGAGCGCGTACGCAATGCCATGAGATATATGAATATGCCTCTCACTTTACAGGATCTTGGGTATCCTACCTCAAAAGAGAATCTGGATTTTTTCCTATCGGTAATAGCCAAGAACACTAATATTCATTCTCATGAAGATTTAATGAAATTAAGTAAATCAATGCAACAAATTTTATAAATATAATCGACTAATTTCGGCTGGATTTTCGTTAAAATCAATTGATTTTTTACGCGCTAAATTTATAATAGACTATATAAAATAACAAGAGGAGATTCCTATGAAAGCGATACAACGAATGTCCATTACTGATTCAGTAGTTGCAGATATAAAAGAAATGATCATGTCCGGAAAGTATAAAATTGGGGAAAAACTGCCCACTGAGATGAAACTCTGTGAACAAATGGGTGTCAGTCGTACATGCGTTCGTGAGGCAATCCGAGTTCTCCAAGCTGTAGGATATGTGGAAATTCGCCCCGGAAAGGGAGCTTTCGTTGCCGACTATCAGAAAAGTACTGATAATAGTTCCCTGTGGTATGACGTTGAAGGTGTAAAATTTTATGATTTTATGGAAGTACGTATGGCTATTGAAACTCTTTCCGTACGTCTGGCAGTTGAACGTGCAACAGACAAACAAATCCGGGAACTCCGTGAAATTCATACTTCCTTTGTAGAAGCTACAGAAAAACGAGATATGCTGAAGATGATCATGTTGGATGAACTTTTTCATACAAAAATAATTACTTTCACCAATAACCAACTACTGATCAATATAAATAAACAATTACTGGAACGTTTTCGAATTTACCGTGGTGACTCTTTTACCAATAAAATGGTCTACAAAAATGCGGTAGAACCTCATGAACGTATTCTCCTGTGCTTCGAAATGCGTAACCCCAATTCTGCTGTTGAAGAAATGCGTAAGCACCTGAATATTACAACACAAGATATGGAACTTATACATAACAGTTCCAAAACAATAAAATCTTCCAGCCAGAAGTAACACATAAAGACCAGCAAACCCGTAACCATTTTCCTTACAGAAAATTAAATGCGGATTTGCTGGCCTTTGTGTGTTTGACAGCAGCGTCGTAAATACATACAACGAACTAGTACAGAGAATATTAAGTAACCACCATATTGACTTGTCTGACTTTTCAGAATGGTCTTGTCACAATAACTCCTGATCACTCAAACTCTCTGGTAATGTTTGTAAGCCATTTGCCTCGGAAATAGTGAATGAAGACCACTGGCATTTTTTCGAACTCATCCAAAGTCATTACAAAGTACACCCAGATAGGCGGCAGTTTTAAAACATATGCCGCAAGAAAGGTAAATCGTCGCCAATATAGCATCACTTTGTTCTACCATCATTTTTTGTCGGCCATGATTTCCTGAGAGCCACATAGGATATTAAAAAGTTCGCTAACCAACCGGCTGGTACAGCAAGCCAGACAAATGCAATGCCGAAACGCGGTGCAAAAATCAAAGCAACGGACAAACGAATCGCCAGGTTCACCATGTTTGCAATGAGGAACGGGCGCATGATTCCAAGACCACGAAGGACTCCATCGGTTGCCATTTTAATTCCCATGAAGATAAAGAAGTAACCAAGCCATCTCATATAATCCCCAGATACCTGATATGCCAGGGCTGTTCCGTCTTTACCTAGAAATAGCGAAGAAATTTGTGTATGCAGCGTTTCAATGACAATGAAGGCAATGGCTGCAAAGCACACATCCAACACCAGTGCAGCCTGGTAGCCCTTTTTAATACGCTGGGGTTTGTTTGCGCCAAGATTCTGGGAAACATATGGCGAAACTGCATTGCCGATGGATACAAAAATCAGGGAAAAAACATTCTCTACCCGCATCGTTGCCGCATACCCCGCGAGCGCCTGTGTGCCGAAAGGATTTACAACAGCCTGTACGATCATCATACCGATAGACACTGTAGACTGCTGAAGAACCGAAGGTACAGCAATTTGAAACATGGAATATAACTCCTGCCGGTCAAACCAGTCAAAGTGACTTTTATATCGCCGCATCCGACGGAAGAAAATCAAAAGCGAAAACACGGCCGAAATGCCTTGTGCAATCAAGGTTGCAAGCGCCGCACCGAACACGCCAAGACCAAGTCCAGCCACCATCCAGAGATCCATAAAGATATTTAAGATTGATGAAAATATCAAGAGTCCCAGTGGGATTTTTGATTCGCCTATGGAAGTAAACATCGTTGAAAGAATATTGTACATAAACAAAAACGGAAAGCCCACAAAGTAGACCCGCAAATACAGCACTGCGTCATCCAGTATATCGGCAGGGGTTTGTAACGCACTCATCATCCCGTGGGAAAAGAAAAAACCAAAAACACCAAGAACTATACTTAGAATTAAAAAGCTAATTAAGGACGTTGACACGATGGTTTTCATTTTTCCATACTCTCTGGCACCGAAATAGCGGCTCACGAGCACACCGGCACCCACGCCTGCCCCCAGCGCCACGCAAATAAAAACATTGGTCAGCGCTGCACAGGCACCAACAGCTGCAAGTGCGGAGGAGCCCACAAACTGACCGACGATGATAGAGTCAGCCATATTGTATATTTGTTGAAAGAAGCTGCCGAGAATCATCGGCATTGCAAAAACCGTCAGCGCTTTAAGAGGCGCATCTGTGATTAAATACTCATCTTTTGACATTATCATATTCCTCCACAGATTTCATAATTTCACTTATTCTTCCCTTCATCAGAATTTATTTTGCATATTCAAAACGTAAGATTAAAGGATTACGGCTATAGAAATCATAGATTGTAATACTATCTCAACCACAATCACCTTCAGACTATTTTGTTTATTACAGCCTGAAGGTGATTTTAAAATGCCAATATACATCAGCTTTATTCGATTTCTTAACCAGCTTTACGGCACAATCTCAAGCCAGTAGCCATCTGGATCTACGATGAAATAGATTCCCATCGCTTCATTTTCGAAGCAAATACACCCCATCTCTTTGTGCTTTTTGTGCGCTGCCTCGTAATCCTCTGCCCGGAATGCCAGGTGAAATTCGCATTCACCCAGATTATATGGCTGTGGATGATCTTTAAGCCAGGTAAGTTCCAACTCAAAATCACTTACATCGTTGCTCAGATACACAATAATAAAATCATCGGTAGTCTTTCTTCTCACTTCGTGCAGATCAAGGGCCTCGTTGTAAAATTTAATAGATCGGTCCAG
>CAKRVL010000065.1 GCA_934408705.1 uncultured Blautia sp.
TGATCAATGATATCCTGGATATGAGCCGGATTGAGAGTGGAAAGATCCATCTGGAAGAAACGGAGGTCAGTCTGTCAGATGTGCTTCATGATCTGAAGACTATCATCAGCGGGCAGATCCATGCGAAGCAGCTGGAGCTTTATATGGATGCCATGGATGTGATAAATGAGGATGTCTATTGTGATAAGACGAGACTAAACCAGGTGATGCTGAATCTTTTGTCCAATGCGATTAAGTTTACTCCTGCAGGAGGAACCGTTTCTGTCCGGATCAGACAGTGTCCCGGAACACAGAAAGGCAGTGAGCTGTACGAGATTCGGGTAAAGGATAACGGAATCGGTATGAGTCAGGAATTTGTACAGAGGATCTTTTCTCCTTTTGAGCGGGAGAGGACTTCCACTGTGAGCAGAACCCAGGGCACAGGGCTTGGCATGGCCATTACCAAAAATATTGTGGATATGATGGGTGGCACCATTGAGGTCCGGACTGAGCAGGGGAAAGGCACCGAATTTATCGTCCGTCTGCCGTTTAGGATTCAGTCTGAGCACCAACGAATAGAGAAGATCGCAGAGCTAGAAGGCCTTAAGGCATTGGTTGTAGACGACGATTTTAATACCTGCGACAGTGTGACAAAAATGCTTGTGAAGGTTGGAATGCGTTCGGAATGGACACTTTCTGGTAAGGAGGCTGTTCTGCGTGCACGGCAGTCTATGGAGCTTGGGGATGCATTCCATGCTTATATTATCGACTGGCGTCTGCCGGATATGAATGGTATTGAGGTTACCAGACAGATCCGTAGTCTTGGTGATGATACACCGATCATTATCCTGACTGCTTATGACTGGTCAGATATTGAAGTGGAAGCCAGGGCAGCAGGGGTAACTGCATTTTGCGCGAAACCTCTGTTTATGTCAGATATCAGAGAGACTCTGATGGCTGCTATCGGCCAGAAACAGACTGAGGCAGAGAATCCCATTCTTCCGGCAGCAAGCTCAGATTTCAGAGGCAGGTGCATACTGCTTGTGGAAGACAATGAACTGAACAGTGAAATTGCGGTGGAGATTCTTAATGAATATGGTTTCCTGGTTGATACTGCAGAAAATGGGGCAGAGGCAGTGGAGAAGGTTAAGAGTTCGAAACCGGGCGGTTATGATCTGGTGCTGATGGATGTGCAGATGCCTGTAATGAATGGATATGAGGCAACTAAGCAGATTCGTGCCCTTACTGATCCGGCACTGGCGGGAATCACCATCCTTGCTATGACTGCCAATGCCTTTGATGAGGACAAAAAGAACGCAATGGAATGTGGTATGGATGGATTTTTATCCAAACCAATAGTTGTTGAGGAATTGATCAGTATATTGCAGAAGAATCTGAATCATGAATTTAAGAATAAATAACGAAAACGGAGTTGGAAAATGGATTTAAAAAGCAGAACACTTTCGAATTTTGCAGAACTTGTGGAAACTGGCGAATGTAAAAATTTCAAAGGAAGATTGAAGGTGGGTGTGGATCTTGGAACGGCCAATACGGTTCTGGCTGTTGTAGATACCTCAAATCGCCCAATAGCTGGAATTTCAGCCCCTTCCCACGCGATTCAGGATGGAGTGATTTTAAACTATTATGAATGCGTACAGCTGGTAACCAGGCTGAAGGAAACGCTGGAAGAGCGTCTTGGCACAGAGCTTACTTACGCGGCTGCCGCCATTCCTCCCGGTGTGTCAGAGGGTAGTGTTAAGAGTATTGGATATGTGCTGGAGGGTGCAGGCTTTGAGGTGACTAATATTGTAGATGAACCAACTGCAGCCGCTGCTGTGCTTAAGATCAGTGATGGTGCTGTTGTGGATGTAGGTGGCGGTACAACAGGAATCAGTATTCTGAAGGATGGAAAAGTAATATATACAGATGATGAGGCTACTGGCGGAACGCATATGACTATGACTGTTGCCGGACATTACCGCATTCCCTATGAAGAAGCTGAGCTGTTAAAAAGACAGACGGACAAACAGGATGAGATTTTTCCTGTAATTAAAGCCACAGTGGAGAAAATGGCGGTGATCACAGAAAAATTTATCAAAGGATATGAAGTTCCGGCCATTTACGTTGTAGGTGGATCTTCTATGTTCAGGGAATTTACATCGGTGTTTGAGAAGCATTTGAAGCTTCCGGTTTATCAGCCGGTGCATCCACTTCTGGTTACACCTCTTGGAATTGCATATTGTTGTCAGCTGCCTAAGCTTTCTCCGAAGAAAGACAACGAAATGTAAAGGAATAAGAAATATGTGGAATGAAATAAGGGATTTCGCTGCACCAGAGCTGGATGTATATGCCAGAGCCTCTGAGGTGCAGCTTTTGAGATATTATGAACCGGAGCCGGGGATTTTTATTGCGGAGAGTCCCAAGGTAATTGAACGTGCTTTGCATGCTGGCTATGAGCCGATCTCTTTCCTGGTGGAGCACAAGGATCTGGAAGGAGAGGCAGGGGCTATTCTGGAGCGGTATCCAAAGGTGCCGGTATATACTGCAGAATATGAGATTCTGGTGAAGCTTACCGGTTTTGCGCTTACACGGGGAATGCTCTGTGCAATGAGAAGAAATCCGCTTCCGTCTGTGGAAGAAATCTGCAGAAATGCCAGCCGGATAGCAGTGCTTGAGAATGTGGTGAATCCTACCAATATTGGTGCTATTTTCCGGTCTGCGGCAGCACTTCATATGGATGCAGTGCTTTTGACAGGAGGATGCAGTGATCCTCTTTATCGTCGTGCGGCAAGAGTCAGCATGGGAACTGTATTTCAGATTCCCTGGACATATTTTGACAAGAAAGCACTCTGGCCTGAGGAAGGTATGCTGCTTTTGAAAAAGCTGGGATTTAAAACAGCGGCAATGGCATTGCGTGACGATTCCGTAGGAATCAATGACAGCGCGCTTCAGGCAGAAGAGAGACTTGCGGTTATTCTGGGAACGGAAGGAGATGGGCTTGCTTCACAGACAATTGCAGATTGTGACTATACGGTAAAAATTCCCATGTCACATGGCGTGGATTCCCTGAATGTGGCGGCGGCGAGTGCAGTGGCTTTCTGGGAGCTTGGAAACAATTCTGCTATTAGTATTGGTGACGAAAGCGATTTGTCAAAAAAATAAGTTTTTTTGGTGATTTTGTAGAAATTTTCCCTGTAAATCTGGTATAATGAAAGAAAGCTTTGGGGGAAATTACATGAATAAAAAATCGTTTCAATTAAGAAACTATATAATTGCCACCAGTGTGTTTATTACAGCGGTTATTGTGGGTATCCTTATCTTTTTTACCTGTGCACAGCGGTCAGTGGAGATTCATTCAAGAAAGATCATGATGACTGATGTTTCCCGGCAGAGTGAGCATTTGAGAAGTATCCTGGATATTCATTACCAATATATGAATGAGATTGCTTCTCTCATGGGAGAATCGGATGAGCTTCTTTCCCAGGAAAATAAGGACAGGCTGGTAACAGTGCATGAGAAGACCGCATTGGAGAGAATAGCACTGATCGATACAGAGGGAAATGCTTATTATGATAACGGCATGATCAAAAATGTGGCGCATCGTAAGTATTTTCAGGATGCCCTGCATGGAATGCAGACTATAAGCGACCCGCTGGAGAGCAGTGTTGACCAGGAAATCCGTGTGGTTCTTGGGGTTCCGATATATAAAGGTGATGACATTATAGGCGTCTTTGGCGGTTCCTTTAATGTAAGTGCCATTAGCAGGATTCTTTTTGCGGATCTGTTCGGTGGTGAGGGGAATTGCTCAATCGTTACCAGTGAAGGTGAGATCATTGCAATTGAAAGTGGCGAGGCTTCTGAACACAGGATTCAATATGAAACCAATATGTTTGAGTTTTATAATGAGAAGAATCTGAAAGAGGAGTATACGCTGGAGGCTCTCAAAAAGGAATTTAAGGAAGGAAATACCGGTCTTGTTAAGCTTAGCCTTGAGGAACGGAATGAACCTGACCATTATCTGGCATATATACCTCTTGAATACAATGACTGGATGATCTGCTATACGGTTCCTGTGGAAACGGCACAGAAGGATTATGAGTTTATCCGTAGATACGAATTGATTTTCATGGGAAGCTTCTGCACTTTAGTTGCGATTCTGGTATTGTACATTGCTTTTCGCAATAAAGAAGAGAATGAGAAGCTGGTGCATTGTGCACAGATGGATGCACTCACCGGTTTATACAATAAGGAGAATACCCAGAAGGTCATTGACAATATGCTGGATACGATGAACAACAAAGCGTTCAGTGGATTTATGATCCTGGATATGGATTATTTTAAGGAAATCAATGATACCTTTGGACATGCGGTGGGAGATAAGGTGCTTCAGGCATTTGGAGGACTTCTCCAGTCCCAGTTCCGTGATCAGGATGTTGTAGGGCGCATTGGCGGAGATGAGTTTGTAGTATTTTTATATGATATTGGTTCCGAAAAAAATATGGAGCAAAGAGTGATGAATCTGCAGCAGAGGATTAAGGCTTTGGATATTCCTGAAATCAAGGGGCATAAGCTTACCAGCAGCGCAGGAATTGCTTTTGCACCTAAGGATGGAGAAAATTTTATGGAGCTTTATCGAAGAGCTGATAATGCCCTGTATCAGGTCAAGCGCGGCGGAAGAGATGGTTATGCGGTTTATGAGAAGCTGAAGTAACCAGAATAAAATTTTAATTTCTCTTAACATTAATAATACCTGGAATTTAATAAAGACAGCTATAATATCTTTCAGAAAAGAAAAATAACAGAAAGGAGGCTTCTTTATGAGAAAGATATTACAGCGTAATGAGAAGGTTGAACTGAATAGTTTTGTAGACGAATTCGTAAAGGCGAGAGAGAAATATTTTACGCCAGGTCAGGAGTGGCTGACAGCAGAACTATCCAGGGAAAAGATTAACGTATGTGTGGATAAGGCACAGCTGGAAAGGGAGTTAGATGAGCTGGTAAAGACCAGTCTGACACATGGTTCTGTAAAGAATCTGGAAATGAAGATTCAGGTGAAGAAGAAATCTGATGGAGCAGAATTATGCTACTCAGATAATGGTTCCGGAAACTGGAGAGACAGAAATATCTTTGTTTCCGGAAGGTCTGGCAGAAGTGTGGATATAAAGAGAAGCTGGGGCGTACAGATTGCCTGATGGTATGTATAAAAAAACAGCAGTTCGGAAATTTCCGGACTGCTGTTTTTGTCAAAAGATCTTTTGACCCTAGTATCATCAGTTTATCAGATGTTCAGAAGATCACTGAATACTTTAAGTGCACCATCTGTATTATGTGCAAGTACACGCTTAGCAAGGACTTTACCAAGCTGAACGCCTTCCTGGTCGAAGCTGTTCAGGTTCCATACAAAGCCCTGGAACATGATCTTGTTCTCGAAGTGAGCAAGTAATGCACCAAGAGAAGCAGGGGTAAGCTGCTCACCGATAATAATGCTGGAAGGACGTTTTCCCTTAAAGTTCTTGTTCAGGTTCTCATCCTCTTTACCGCAGGCAAATGCAATGATCTGAGCTGCAACGTTGGCACAGAGCTTCTGCTGGCTTGTGCTGTCCTCGATATCTACATCTACGCCAAGCTGGCTGTTCTTAAAGCCAATGAACTGAAGCGGGATGATATCAGAGCCCTGATGTAATAACTGGTAGAAGGAATGCTGTCCGTTAGTTCCTGGCTCTCCGAAGATAACCGGACCTGTTACATAATTAACAGGCTCACCGAAACGGTTTACTGTCTTACCGTTTGATTCCATATCGCACTGCTGAAGGTGTGCAGGGAAACGGCTTAATGCCTGGGAATATGGAAGAACTGCTGTGGAAGGATATCCCTGTACGTTTCTCTCGTAGATACCGATGAGGGCATCCAGCATATCCGGGTTCTTCATAAGGTCGCGGTTAGTTGCAAGCTGATCCTCAGCAGCAGCGCCATCGAGAAGCTGTGCAAATACTTCCGGTCCAAATGCCAGTGAAAGGATTGCTCCGCCTACACCGGATACGGAAGAGTAACGGCCGCCGATGTAATCATCCATGAAGATTGCTGCAAGGTAATCCTCACTCTTTGCAAGAGGAGAAGTCTCACTTGTAACTGCAAGCATATGTCTGGATGGATTCAGGCCTGCTTTTGTCAGGGC
Source organism: uncultured Blautia sp. (assembly GCA_934408705.1). GTDB lineage: Bacteria > Bacillota > Clostridia > Lachnospirales > Lachnospiraceae > Blautia_A. The sequence goes on from CAKRVL010000065.1 coordinate 6,155, forward strand.
ATCCTTTACAAATGCTTCGTTGGTCAGTGTCTCAAGGGTTGTACCGGACTTGGATACAACGATAAACAAGGAGTGTGCAAGGTCTACAGAAGCAAGTACTGCAGCTGCGTCATCAGGATCAACGTTGCTGATGAATTTCGCTTCCATCTTGAAGGTATTATTAGCCTTCGCCCAGTTCTCAAGTGCGATGTAAAGAGCGCGAGGACCAAGGTCGCTTCCGCCGATACCAATCTGTACAACTGTAGTGAATTTCTCACCGGCTTCATTGGTGATCTCACCGGCATGAACCTTGTTTGCGAAATCAGCTGCTTTCTTCTGCTGGGCAACGTAGAATTCACGTTTGTCTACACCATCTACAACAACTGGGTTACCAAGCTGCTTACGTGCAAGGTGATGAAGGACCATACGGTTCTCTCCGGTGTTAATCACTGCACCATTGTATAATTCCTGGAATTTGTCGATGAGCTGTGCCTCATCAGCCAGCTTCGCAAGTGCGGATAAAACGGTTTCGTCTACTTCTTTGGCTGCATAGTTGTAAGAAAGACCTGCTGCCATTGGTGTACTATAATCAGCTACACGCTTGCCACCTTCTTCACCAGACAGAGCTGCTGCAATATCTACGTGATTCTTAAGTTCTTTCAGCTCGCCAAAAGAATCAAGTGTGTCAAGATTTTTCCATGTTGCCATAATATAATTCCTCCTTTAGATGGTTGAGATGATTGCTGCTGCCCGCGGTCGGATCAGCAGCAGATTATACTCTCAGGGGAGCTTTAACGTAAACCCCACATTAATGCCATTATACTGAAAAAGAATAGGAATTTCAATCTATGGATAAAGATTCGTGAAAATTTAACATTAATATAGAAAAGAAATGAAAAAATATGAAAAAAAGAGCATAAAAAAGCCCATCGACATTTTTGCCGACAGGCTTAAGGGATTATTCCTGAGTGATTCCGGTTACTTCATAACCAGCGTCCTTGATTACCTGGCGAACTTTGTCCTCATCTACTTTCTCAGGAACTGAGAAGATAGTAGTTCCGGCATCGTGGGAGGATACAACGTCCTGTACGCCAAATGCTTCCTGAATTGCTTTGTTCACATGTGCTTCGCAATGCATACACATCATTCCTGTTACGTTAACTGTCACTTTAATCATAGTATTATTCTCCTTTTTGTTAATATTGTTATTAATATCGCTACACTTGTTAGAAGGGGTGCAGCTGTTATTAATCGTTTTTTCAGCTTCTGAAACCGGATTCTTGATCTTCTTGTCTTTGCTTGCGTCATGAATCTTAAACAGGTTCAGTCTCAGAGCGTTGGTAACTACACAGAAGCTGGAAAGACTCATGGCAGCAGCTCCGAACATAGGGTTCAAGGTCCAGCCAAAAATCGGAATCCATACACCGGCAGCAAGCGGAATGCCGATTACATTATAGAAGAACGCCCAGAAAAGATTTTCGTGGATGTTCCGAAGGGTGGCGCGGCTTAGGCGGATCGCAGTGGGCACATGAGAAAGCTGACTCTTCATCAGAACCACATCTGCCGCGTCGATGGCTACATCTGTTCCGGCACCGATGGCAATACCTATATCAGCTCTTGTAAGTGCCGGGGCATCGTTGATTCCATCCCCAACCATGGCAACCTTGCCTTTCTCCTTCAGGGAGCGGATGACACTCTCTTTTCCATCGGGAAGTACATCTGCAATAACCTGGTCAACTCCTGCCTGTGCGCCGATGGCTCTGGCAGTACGTTCGTTATCACCGGTAAGCATGACTACGCGGATTCCCATATCCTGAAGCTCTTTTACTGCCTGTGCACTGTCTGGTTTGATCACATCGGCAACTGCAATGATTCCAAGAAGCTTATTGTCTCGGGCAAAAAGAAGAGGTGTTTTTCCTGCTTCGGCTAGCTTTTCCGCCTGGTCCATCAGAGACGGTGAGACACTTACTAAAGTGCTGATATATTTGATGCTTCCACCGATCAGTGCAGAGCCGTTCAGGCTGGCAGAAAGTCCATTGCCTGGAAGAGCCTGGAAATCAGAAACCTCCGGGGCTGTAAGACCAAGACCGGTAGCTTTGTCCAAAACAGCCTTTGCAAGAGGGTGCTCGCTTTTTCGCTCAAGGGCATAGGCAAGGGTGAGAAGATCAGTTTCAGATACTCCATCTGCAGGGAGAATGTCTGTGACCTCCGGCTGCCCGCTTGTAATAGTTCCCGTTTTATCAAGGGCAACGATCCGGACTTTTCCGGCTTCTTCAAGTGATACTGCGGTTTTGAAAAGAATTCCGTTTCTGGCGCCTACTCCGTTTCCAACCATAATGGCGACGGGAGTGGCAAGACCAAGGGCGCAGGGGCAGCTGATCACAAGTACAGAAATTCCTCTTGCAAGGGCATAGCCCAGTTCGTGCCCGGTGAGAAGCCAGACAATTGTGGTTATGATCGCAATGGTAATAACCGCAGGTACGAAAATGCCGGAAACACGGTCTGCAATTTTTGCAATGGGTGCCTTGGTAGCGGCAGCGTCACTGACCATTTTTATGATCTGGGAAAGAGTGGTATCCTGTCCTACACGGGTGGCTTCACACTTGATAAAGCCGGACTGGTTCACTGTGGCAGCAGAGACAGTATCACTGGCAGCCTTGTCAACTGGGATGCTCTCGCCTGTAAGGGCAGATTCGTTAACAGCAGTGGTGCCTTCTATAATTATGCCGTCTACGGGGATATTTTCACCGGGGCGTACTATGAAGGTATCACCTTTTACAACCTGGTCAATGGGAACGGTGATTTCCTGGCCGTTTCGGATAACAACTGCAGTCTTGGGCGCAAGCTTCATAAGCCCCTTCAGAGCGTCGGTAGTTTTGCCCTTAGAGCGGGCTTCCAGCATTTTTCCAATTGTGATCAAGGTCAGGATCATGGCTGCGGATTCGAAATAGAATTCCATCATGTAATGCATTACAAGCTGGGAATTGCCGTCAACCTGGGCTCTCGTCATAGCGAACAGGGCATAAACACTCCATACAAAGGAGGCCATGGAACCAAGTGCAACCAGCGTGTCCATATTCGGAGAACGATGCCACAGACTCTTGAAGCCACTGATAAAGAATTTCTGGTTGATGACCATGATGATTCCGGCAAGAAGCATCTGGACAAGTCCCATGGCGATGTGGTTTCCGTCAAACCATGCAGGCAGCGGCCATCCCCACATCATGTGCCCCATGGAGAAGTACATCAGTACCAGAAGAAAGCCTACAGATGCAATGAGTCGTTTCCTGAGAAGTGGCGTTTCATGATCTTCCAGGGCTTTCTCAGCGTCGGAAGCGGATTCACTCTGGCCGGAAGCGCCTTTTAAACTGCAGCCGTATCCGGCTTCTTCTACAGCTGAGATTATGGCAGATGCTGTGGCTGTTCCTTCTACGCCCATGGAATTAGTAAGCAGGCTCACTGAGCAGGATGTAACACCCGGAACCTTGTTTACCGCTTTCTCCACACGGGCGCTGCAGGCGGCGCAACTCATGCCAGTGACGTTGTATTGTTCCATAATAACTTGCCTCCTTCAAATTCATTTCATTAATTTCTGCAAAGTTGCAACTAATTCATCAATGGTTTCGTCCTTGCCTTCCCGGATATCTCTTGCAACGCAGGTGCGGATATGGTTGGCAAGCAGTTCTTTATTAAATGCGTTCACGGCGGCATTCACGGCAGCTGACTGGATCAGAATGTCGTTGCAGTAAGCGTCATTCTCCAGCATTCCGATAATGCCTCGTATCTGACCTTCAATACGTTTCAGGCGGTTCACAAGCTTCTTGCGCTCTGCCTCAGATCGATCTGTGTGCTTGGTACAGCAGCAGGCTTCACATTTATGTTCATCTGTCATAAGCATACTCCTTTTCTGATATACCCCTTAGGGGTATCTGACTTATGAAAATAATATATACCCTAAGGGGGTATTTGTCAATATGCATTCTTATTTCTGAAAAAACTATTTTTCAGATGTTTTTCAGAATTGTTGGAGATATATGGCAAAAACATTTGATTCTTGCAAAGTATTATAGTATGATAAGAAAGTTAAAAAAACATGTTAAATGGAATGCGGTTCATCTCCGCAGCGGCGTCCTTGCCACCGTAAAGTCGGGTCTTTTTAATATGTTTCATAATGTAAGCTGTATCTCAGGGGCGTTACAGCGTACATTAGAATGTTAATACACGAAGCACAGTCTTTGGTGCATTATAATTTACTGGTTCCCTCTTGCTATATTAAGAGGGCTTTTTTTATGAAGAAGGAGGAAGATGATGAAACAAAGAAGGACAAAGATTTTAGCTCTGTTCCTTGCCGCTGCTATGGCAGTTGGTTCCCCGGCCACTGCTTTTTCCGTAAGCGCAGAGGACTGGGTATCTGCTGATGAAATGGAAGGTTTTGGAAGCGATGGAGAAATATCCCCAGAAGATTTCGGGGATGCTGCAGAAGATGACTTTTTCGGTTCGGAAGAGGAATTGGTAAATGAGGTAACAGAAGAAATAGCTGGAGAAACTGTTGGAACGGAAACCACAGAGACTGGAATTGGAGAAAAGACAGAGTATGCAGATGGAACTTATGTGCCAGACAATTTTTCCTTTTCAGGCGGAACGGGAAAGACAAGAATCACCTGTCCCTCTATTGTGATTGAAAATGGAGTTGTTTATGGTAATATTCTGTTTTCCAGTAAAAAATACACCAAGATTAATCTGAATGACAAAGATTATCCAGTACTTTCAAATGAGAATGGTTCTTTATTTAAAATTCCGGTAATCTTGAATCAGGATATGGTAATTAAAGCAACAACAGTGGCTATGACAGAGGCTCATGATATTGATTATACGATCAAAATCACACAGGATACCAGCAAGTTTACACCGAAGCCGGAGGAGAAGGCTGATTACACTGCTGTCGATGCAGCACTTGCGATGATCCCGGCAGATTTATCTGTTTACACAGATGAAACAGTAGCTGCAGTGAATTCCGCAAAGAATGCGATTGTTCGTGATTATGGTAAGGATAAACAGGCGGAAGTAGACAAGATGGCAGCTGATTTGAAAGCAGCAGTTGAAGCACTTGTATTAAAGGGAACTATTACAGAAACCACAGAGCTTTCCGTTAAAAATACAACTGGAATGTTTAAAGTAAAGAAAGCAGTTCTTCAGAAGTCTGATAGTGGACAGAAGCTTCTTCTCACCCTTAACAGTACAGGTTATGAGTACATGTTTAAAGGAACATATGAGGAAGCTGTTGAAAATGGAAACAACAGAGATAACTGGGTGAAATATGAAAATACAGACGCTGGTTATCAGTTCGAAATTCCTGTTTCCGATGGAGAAGCGAAGCTTTGCCTGGTGTCTGTTTCCAAAAATAAGTTAGCTGCTTATGAAAATGGAACTGCAGCACTGCAAAAAGCATTTTATCCCCGTCAGGTTGTGATTGATTACGAAGCGAAGACATTGGTTTCAGGGGACTTTGATCATACCGTATCCTTAACTGTAACAAACAATGTAAATAGGTTTAATGTAGAAGCAGCATCCTTACATACAGTTGGAGGTCCAAACTCTAATGGATATAAAGAAACTTTAGAGCTTACTATGGGAAGCAACAGCTTTGATAAAATTTATGTGGGAAATGCAGATGCTGCCGGAGAGGCAGAAAGTACAATTGCTATTACAGACAGAAAAGCATCTGTTCTTGTGAGAGAGAATGCAGTCGGCGGAGCTACTGCTTTGGATTATCTTGAGAAACCGGTTGTTTTATCTTTTCACTCTGTAAAAAAAGATCAGTGGTATGAGCGCGTATTTACTGTAAGCAAGAAGAGTGGAACAGTAAAAATTGTCGAGCATGTAGCTGCAACAGAAGTTAAATTGGATGTAGATGAGAAGGAACTGGTAGAGGGACAGTCTTCTAATCTTGTAGCCACTGTTTCTCCGGAAAATACCAGTGATATGGTTGTATGGAGCAGTAGCGATGAAAAGGTTGCAACAGTTGATCAGAATGGTAATGTGAAGGCTGTTGGAGAAGGTACAGCAGTGATTACCGTTACAGTAGGTGGTTTAAGTGCTGCTTGTAACGTAACTGTTGTGAAAAAGACGTTTACTTATACAGTCCAGGCTTTGCTTGCAAAGGGGACTGCACAGTCCAAAAATATTACCGGAGTAATTGCAACTGCAACAGATGAAGCTGGAAATGTAATCGAGGCAAAACCAGATTCAAAGACAATGCTTGAGTTTGAAAACCTGGATGCTACTCAAACTTATACGGTAAAAGTTGTTCGCGATGGTTATTATACTGTTAAAGCTGAACGAAACGGAAGCCAGTATACTTTTACACCAACTGGAAAATGGGAATACACAGGAACCATTAGCCGCAAGGATAATGGAGCTACCGTAAATGTTACTTTCAGAAAAGATAATCTGAAAGCTGCATTAGAGGAAATTCCTTCGGACACATCTCTTTATACAGAAGAATCTGTAGCTGCATTAAAGAATGCTGTTGCAGCAGCGAATCCGAATGGAATGGATTTTGCAAAAAGAGATGAGCAGGCTGATGTGATTAAGGCTGCTTTGAATAATCTTAAATTAGTTCAGGATGGTGAATATTTATCCGAGGCAGTAGTAACTAATCAGGGTATGTCTATACTGGATCTGAAAATTATTGTTGAAAATGGTGTGGCAAAAGCGCAGTTTATTGGAAGCCACAAGGCTTATGGAAAAATCTTTCTTGGAACATTATCAGCAGCAAGAAAAGCAACAGATGCCGATCCTAACATGATTCTTCCTGATAATGATGGAAAATTAGTTGTTAGTAGCACTGGAGTAGAAGCTTATCAGTTTACAATGCCAATCAGTGGTTTTGCAAATGAAATTACATTCAGTTCTTATGCAACGGCAAGAAAGAAATGGACACAGCAGACAATTACATTTAGCTCCGGAAAATTACAGAAATACATTAAGACTACAGGTGTTAAACTGAATCAGACAGAATGTATGATGAATGTTGGAACAAATGTAACACTTGCGGCAACTGTAGAACCGGAAAATGCAACTTATCGTGATGTTGTCTGGAAGTCTGACAATGAAAAGATTGCGACAGTTGACCAGAAGGGTAATGTAAAGGCTGTTGGAGAAGGTACAGCAGTGATTACTGCGCAGGCTGGTAAATTTGCCGCAGAGTGCAAGGTTGCAGTTCATACCTTTGAAACCATTTCTGCAGTAAGTGCAACTTGCACTAAGACAGGTCTTACAGAGGGAGTCAAGTGTTCTGTATGTGGAACAACCCTGAAAGCACAGGAAGAAGTTCCAATGCTTAAACATAAGGAAGAAGTTATCGCCGGAAAGGCAGCAACCTGCACCAGAGCAGGTCTTACAGAGGGAGTCAAGTGCTCTGTATGCGGAACAATCCTGAAAGCACAGGAGAAAATCCCTGCACTTGGACATAAAGCAGAGGTTCTCCCTGCAGTAGCAGCTACCTGCACAAAGGATGGCTGGAGCGCCGGAAAGAAATGCTCTGTGTGTGGAATGATACTGAGTGCCCGTAAGCTTGTAAAGGCTACAGGACATAAAGAAGAGGTAATCCCGGCGGTAGAGGCAACACCTGGACACACCGGACTTACAGAAGGAAAGAAATGCTCCGTATGTGGAGAAATCCTGGAGGCTCAGAAGGAAACTCCGGCACTTCCGGAAATTCCTTCCCAGGTACTGATTTCCAAAGTGACTTTAACTGCAAAGGGCTCTGTCAAGGTTGCAGCCGGTAAAAAAATCCAGCTTGCAGCTAAGATCACACCAGGTAATGCAGATAATAAAGATGTTACCTGGACATCTAGCAATAAAAAGGTTGCAACAGTAAACTCCAAGGGTGTTGTGACAATGAAGAAAAAAGCCGGAGGAAAGAGTGTTGTAATTACAGCAACAGCAAAGGATGGAAGTAATGTATACGGCTCCATTAAGCTTACCTGTATGAAGGGTGCTGTAAAGAAAATTACGATTTCCGGAAACAAGAGTGTAAAAGCCGGAAAAACATTGAAGCTGAAGGCAAAGGTTACTGCATCCTCCAATGCAAATAAAAAGGTTGCATGGAGCTCCAGCAACAAGAAACTTGCAACTGTAAACTCCAAGGGAATTGTAAAAACCTTCAAAGGAAAGAAGGGTACGGTAAAGATTACAGTAAGATCTCTTGACGGAACAAATAAGAAGAAAACAGTTACAATTAAGATTAAATAACTGCAATAAATAGGTATTAAAAAGTGGTCCGGAGCCTGGCTTTTGGATCACTTTTTCTTTCAAAAATCATTCGATATTATTTTTTACAAAAAAATGACAATCACACGTTGGTTTACAAAAAATACATGATTTGTTCATATAAAATACACAAAATTATGGTATCAAATAATTATCCGAGTCGAATATGTATAAAGTGTTGCTATTTATATATGAAATAGTAACAGATGGTTATAGCGCAAAGGTCGTATCAGAAGTCTGATACATAAAAGAGAATCCGGTTTGAATCCGGAACGATGCCGTCACTGTGAAAGGGAGTTGCTTCAGAATCCACTGGGAAACTGGGAAGGAGAAGCAGTGTTGATCGAAGTCAGGAGAACTGCCTTAGCGTGGAACCCTAGGTCTGCGGTACACAGAACCTGTGTTCTCATAACAATACATGATTTTTTCCTGTTTTTTTGTTAGGGAGAGTGTGTATAGGTGAGAAAATGCAGCCGTAACGATACGGCTATTTTTATGCATAATTCCATCCGGAAATACAGAAAAAGAGGAAAAAGAAATGAAAAGAAAATCTTTATTAGCAATCCTTCTTGCAGCTTCTATGGCAGCAAGCATGACA
>CAKRVL010000066.1 GCA_934408705.1 uncultured Blautia sp.
TTCCTCTCTTTCGAGGGGTTGCCGTGGCTTCATAGATCCTATGTATCTCCACCACTCTGAATAAAAGGCTATTCTTCTGTTTTCTTGTTGCAAGCAATACAATATACCGATTGCTTATAATTGTCAATAGACATTTAATAAGATATGACTATTTTTGCTATCATCCTACACGCAGACGAAATTTCTGAATCTCCTTCTCGCTGGAAACTCTCTCAATCTCTGCACCAAGGCTGCGGAGCTTCTCCTCAAAGTTCTCATAACCACGCTGGATATAAACAATATCATCCACAATGGTGATGCCCTCTGCTGCCAGACCTGCAATAACAAGAGCTGCTCCTGCACGAAGATCCGGTGCGCTTACTCTTGCGCCGGTAAGCTTATTCACGCCATCAATAATGGCGGAATTACCTTCAACCTTAATACATGCTCCCATTCTGGAAAGCTCATCTGCATATTTGAAACGATTTTCAAAAATACTCTCAGTCACAATACTGGTTCCCTCTGCAAGTGCAAGGGTAACAGCAATCTGTGGCTGCATATCAGTAGGATATCCTGGATATGGAAGAGTCTTAACATGAGTTCTGCGAAGCTTGCCCACTGCACGTACACGTACAGCATCATCAAACTCCTGAACCTCACATCCAATCTCCTCAAGCTTAGCTGTAGTAGCCTCAAGATGCTTAGGAATTACGTTCTTAACCGTAACATCACCACCGGTAGCTGCTGCAGCAAACATAAATGTTCCAGCCTCGATCTGATCCGGAATAATGGAATACTCTGTACGATGAAGCTTCTCAACACCCTTGATACGGATCACATCTGTACCGGCACCCTTAATATTAGCTCCCATACTATTCAGGAAGTTAGCAACATCTACTACATGAGGCTCTCTGGCCGCATTCTCGATAATAGTACGTCCCGGTGCAAGGGATGCTGCCATCATAATATTGATGGTTGCTCCTACAGAAACTACATCAAGGAAAATATGGCTTCCATGAAGATTAGACGCTTCTGCGACAATAGCTCCATGAAGAATATCAACCTTAGCGCCAAGAGCTCTGAAGCCCTTCAGATGCTGGTCAATAGGACGGCTTCCGATGTTACATCCGCCAGGAAGCGGAACCTCCGCTCTTTTATATTTACCAAGCAGTGCACCAAGAAGATAGTATGATGCACGAATCTTCTTAATGTACTCATAATCTACACTTACATCACCAATAGTAGAACCATTGATTTTAACAGTTGACTTATTGATTCTATCAACCTGCGCACCGATGCCAGCTATTGCTTCCAGTAAAACATTGATGTCTCTGACGTCAGGCAGATTCTCAATGAGAATTGTCTCATCCGTCATAATGGCTGCTGATAAAATGGCAAGTGCAGCGTTCTTAGCACCTGCTATCTCAACTTCGCCAACCAGCGGATTTCCACCTTTAATCACATACTGTTCCATAACACACCTCTATTATTCTTACTCCGCGAGCCAAAAAGGCTATTGCTATCCTACAATAACCTCAAAAAACTCTCCTCTGATCTACAGTTACTTAGTTAACCCCTGTCTGTAGTGTTTCCAAAAGTGCCTGCAGACTTGCTTCCAAATCTTTCCCTTCCTCATCTACCACAATATCTGCATACTTCTCATATAAGGGAATTCGCTCCTCATATAAGCTCTTCAAAGTCTGTCCTTCCTTAAGAAGAACACCTCTCTTCTTAAGATTTCCAAGTCGTTTCTCAAGAGACTCTAAAGAAATTCTGAGGTAAACTACCTTTCCTATTGATTTCAAGTGCTCCATAGCTTCACTGCAATATACCACACTTCCCCCGGTAGCAATCACAGTTTTCTCAGTCTCAATTGACGCATTTACACGATTCTCAATAGCCTTGAAACCTTCTTCACCCTCTTCATCAATGATCTGATAAAGACGTCTGTTTTCTTCTTTTTGTATTAAAAGATCTGAATCTAAAAATTCATATCCCAGTATTTTTGCAAGAACAACGCCCAGTGTGCTTTTACCGGCACCGGGCATTCCAATTAATGTTATATTATTGATTTTCATTCGATATTCCCTCTGATAATAACATAAAATATCTATTATTGCAATCCCATTAAGAATTTCGGTTTTTTCCGCGCTTTTTCCCCTTCTTTACGCTGTAACCGAAGGTTCCCAGTTTTTTACCAAGACTCATATATTCTCCATGGGAATACACTATAAGTTTCGACTGATTCAGTTGGAATTTATTATTTTTATCTATGTACGCTTCGTCCGCATGCACTGCAACTACTTCTGCAAGAAACATATGATGGGACCCCAGCTTTTCGATTTTTCTGACCTTGCATTCAATATTTACAGGAGATTCTGCAATCATAGGTGCTTTTACATGATCTGCTTTTTCTTTTGTGAGATGAAGCTCCTGAAATTTATCAACATCTCTGCCTGAGCGTACACCGCAGTAATCAGTAGCATATGCAAGCTCCTCTGTGGTAAGATTCAACACAAATTCCTTAGTCTTGCAGATCATATCATAGGAAAATCTGCTGGGACGTACAGAAATACTTACCATAGGCGGGTTGGTGCACACGGTACCAGCCCACGCCACTGTTATTATATTATCCTTACCCTCACCATCTGTAACGCTGACCATTACAGCCGGAAGCGGATAAAGCATATTGCCTGGTTTCCAGGTCTGTTTTGCCATATTTTACTCCTAATCAGTTAAAGTCATTTGCCATGATCTGTGCCGCTTCCATCATAGATGGGATCATCTGTTTCTTACGAGAAACCACACCTTTAAGGTGGAAGCATTCATCCTCAGGCTCCTGCTGGAATGCGATTTTTCCCATTTCCTCACTGCCCTCTCCGTAATAGATAACATCGGAGGACTCATCCATAATATTGGTTAACATAAAGTAAACGCGGGTGATTCCATGACGTCCGCATTCGCTTACCATAAATGGTTTCAGGCGGGTTTTGATTTCCTGAAGCTCTTCCTCGTCCATAGAGCTGATCTGTCCAACACCAAAAGCCACATTTCCTTCTGCAATAAATTTCTTGTAATCCTGATAGAAAATTTCTTCAGGTGCTTTGTCCTTCAGATTGCTTCCGGCTTTGAACATTTCCTTTGCGAAATCTTCGATTTTGATATCTGCGATCAGTGCCAGAGCACTTGCTGCAATCTTATCACGCTGAGTGCAGGTTGGTGAACGAAACATCAGAGTATCGGAAATAATGGCTGCACAAAGAAGTCCAGCAATCTTTGGCGGAATCTCAAGTCTCTGCTCCGCATAAATGCTGTAGAGAATGGTTGCCGTACAGCCCACCGGTTCATTCCGGAAATTGATAGGCTTCATTGTTTCCAGGGAGCCAAGCTTATGATGATCTATAATCTCCAGAATTTCCGCTTTATCAATATTATCAACGGCCTGATCTTTCTCATTATGATCTACCAAAGCTACCTTTTTCTTGTGCATATCCAGGAAATTTCGTCTGGAAATAGTTCCCACACATTTTCCCCTCTTGTTAATAACAGGGAAAGCACGGTGACGGTGCTTGATCATAACATCCTGTATGTCATCTGTGAAATCCTCAGTGCTGAAGGTTACCAGATTATCCTTTTTCATCACATAATTTACCGGAATACTCTGATTGATCATTCTGGCAATTGTATAAGTATCATATGGTGAAGTGATGATAATGATCTGTCTTTCGTGGGCTTTCTGGATTACCTCCTGGCTGACCTGAATATTCATTCCAACAATAATACAGCTTACATTCAGCTCAATAGCTTTCAGCTGATCCTCTTCACGATTTCCAAGAATAACCATATCATTTTCTTCAATATAGTCCTTCATCATCTCAGGATCTGCTGTTCCAATAAGAATTTTTCCTTTGGTAAAATAACCATGACCATTTCCTTCCACGATTTCACCATCAAGAGTGTCCCTGATCTTGTTATACTGTGTTCTGGCATTGGAAAGAAGATAGCTGTCCTTAGTGTCCATGTAAACATCAGCAATATCACCGATAGTTACGATACCCTCCAGTTCATCTTCACTGTTACAGATCGGAAGAGTAACAATTCCCTTGTTCTGCATCATATCCCAGGCATTTTTCAAGGACATAGTATGATCTGTATCTGGTTTCGGACGGATATCCATATCCTTTACCTGAGTTCCAATATTTCCCAGATAAGGCGGTGGCTGCACACCGAAACGGTTCAGAACATACTGAGTTTCCTCATTGATCTGTCCGGCACGTCTTGGAATATATTTCTTAGTCTGAGTTGTTCTGTTTTTGATGTCTGCGTATGCGATTGCGGAACAAATAGAGTCCGTATCCGGATTTTTATGTCCCATTACAAATACTTTCTGATTCTTCATTCACATTCTTCCTTCTGAAAATCACAGTTTAATGTTTGCAAATAAGGAGCCCAGAGATGTAGTTGCTTCTTCCCCTGACTGTGGCAGCTGGATTTCTTCTTCCTCTACCTCTTTTGCCATCATATCAGTTGCTTCCTTGATACTCAGGCTCAGCTTGCCATCCTTCACTGCAGTTACTTTCACCTTAACTTTATCACCTACAGCAAGAACCTCTGATGGTTTACGGATTCTCTTTTCGCAAATCTGGGAAATATGTACCAGTCCGGATACACCATTTCCAAGGTCAACGAATGCGCCATATGGCTGAAGGCTTTCTACTGTTCCCTCTGTTACAAAGCCTGGCTGAATATTGGATATTTTATTCTTTCTTTCCTCTTCTGCTTTTTGTCTCAAAAGCTCTTTAGCAGAAAGGATCAGCTTCTTATCGTCTTTATTTACATCAATTACCTGAACCTGAATGCGCTTGTTCAGATATTCATTGGTATCTTCCACGTAACTCAGTGCCAGCTTGGATGCCGGGATAAAACCACGCACACCCTCTACATAGGCAACTGCACCGCCATTTACAACACCCTTTATAACTACATCAAGAACCTCACCGGAGGCTTTCAGCTCTTTTAATTTATCCCATGCAAGGATATCGGTTGCCTCAACCTTAGATAAAAGGATATTGCCATTTCCATCATCCCTTTTTACTACAGTAGCGGAAATCTCATCTCCAGGATGTACCTCTTCTTTTACATTAAAACCTGGTTCTCTGCTGTAATCTTCTACCGGAATGATACCTTCAGCATAATATTTTAAATCCACAATAATTTCTTTATCATCTACACTTACAACTGTTCCTGTAAGAATGTCGCCTTCTTCAATTTTCTTAAAAGAAGCTTCAAGTTCAGCTTCGTAATCTTTCATTGTTTCTGCCATGACCTATGACTCCTTTCGAAATATAGGGCGGGAACCACAATGGGCTCTGATGCCACTTTTGCGTACATTATATCACACCACCTATTTGTTGCAAATAAATTTTATTTGTACGCAAAAAACGCCTCCTGCAATTTAAGGCAGGAAGCGCATTTATCAGTCGTCTCTCAAAGCTTCTGGGAATAAAAAATCTCCCATAAAACGAGGAGTGCCCCGACAGTGGATGCCGGGGCGATTATTATGAAAAAATTTTATGTGTAATGGTGTCATTACAACGTCTTCTGTGTATGTTCTTTCGAACTGTTTATATAGTATCAGAGAGTTGTGAACAAAATATGTCTAAACTATAAATGAACAATGAATTTTTGTTTTATTTGCACAATTTATTCTTTCATTTTCCTCTTTTTTTATAAATTTGCCACATTTTCTTTTGTGCTTTAGCTTGGTAAAGCTATACATTTTGCACATTTTCTAACTATTATTCCAATAATCCTTTTACAAAATCGATTAATTTCGACACAAGTCCCTTGGCATCGTCCTTTGTCACACCCATATCCTGAAGCTTATTGTAAACAGAATTTACATCACTTCTAAGCGCATCCTCATCAATTTTCGCATCCAGAACCTTGCGTACTACAGATACAAGAGAATCTACATCGGAATCAGAAAGAGATACACCGAAATGATCTGCTGCCTGAGTGACTGCACTTCTTACCTGGTCATCTGTAATATTCTGCTGATCTACCAGATCCTTGGCATACATAATAATGTCTACTGCTTTTCCCGGATCAGATGCCAGAAAATCAATTCCACTGTCCAGAAGACTTTCTACAACTTCTGTATCACCAGAAGCCATAACCGGAATAGGCATGGAGCAGGCAAGAACTCCTGCGAGAATAAGTGCTGCTGATTTTTTCATTTTTATCATGATAGTTACCTCCTGATTAACATTCCGTTCATAAACTACTGAAATCCGGTCACAGTTCTAAAAAAGAGTGTCTTCCAGATTTCAGCTTATTATACTACACCCTTCTCTTTTATTTGTAAAATATATCTAAAATCTTTATAATCTTTTTATAATTAATTCCTAAAAAAAGAGCCATTTTGTCCCCGGTTACAAATCTTTTTAAATTCGTTCATTAATTTTTCATAAGATAAACACGATTCTTTCAAACTTTCCCGATATACTAACATCATAAAAATAATAACAGCCAACATTATTTTTATAAAATTTCTTTTTCATATGTCAGTCACGAAAAGTGATTGACTCTCCTTCCTTTTAAAAAATATATTTGAGAAAAATAAAAATCACCCGTTTAGCCACCGGGTGATTTTTATTTACACTTATCTTTTTAATTTATCAAAGGAATTAGCAAGATCTGCAAACTCCTTTAACGTAAGAGCTTCGCCTCTTACGTTCACCGGAATCCCGGTTTCAGCCATAACTTTCTCAATCTCTTCTTTCGAGAAATCAAGCTCAGGTGAATTCTTCAGCCCATTTACCAGAGTTTTTCTTCTCTGGTTAAAGGATGCCCGGATCAGCCGGAACATCAGCTTCTCATTATCCACCTGTACCGGCGGCTCCTCATATCTGACCAGCTGAATAACTGCACTTCCCACCTTCGGTCTTGGCATAAAACAGTTCGGCGGAACATTTGCAATAATCTGCGGTCTGGCATAATACTGGACAGCCAGTGACAAAGCACCATAATCTTTCGTTCCCGGTCCAACCTGCATTCTGTCCGCTACCTCCTTCTGCACCATGATGGTGATAGAAGAAATAGGAACATGGTTTTCAAAAAGTCCCATAATGATCGGTGTAGTAATATAATAGGGCAGATTGGCAACCACCTTAATAGGCTTGCCACCATTTTTCTCCTGCGCCAGTGCAGCAATATCCACCTTCAGGATATCCTCATTGATCACCGTCACATTATCCCAATCCTTCAAGGTATCATTTTCCAGAATGGGAATCAATGTTTTATCAATCTCTACAGCTACAACCTCTCTTGCAGCTTCTGCCAGATACTGCGTCATGGTTCCAATACCCGGTCCGATCTCCAGCACAAAATCATCCTTAGTGATCTGGGATGCCTCTATTATTTTTTCCAGGACATGTGTATCAATAAGAAAATTCTGACCAAACCTTTTCTGGAAAGCAAAATTATACTTTTGAAGAACTTCAATGGTATATTTCGGGTTTCCTAAATAAGGTCTGGTCATAATATTTTCCTCTTTCTTTTAATTATTATTTTGAAAAATCTTTCTCATAGAGAACCGTAAATCCGTCACGGTCTACTCTCTTCTTCTTGTTAAATTTCAGAAGTCCACCCTGGGATTTCGCCATTGCCGCATCAAGCATATCCTTAACCGCACCAATATTCATAGGCTGGTCTTCCTTCTGATTTACACCGATCAGATTATATAATGCAAGCATTCCCATCTGGTCAATCTTATAACCATTCTCCTTAGTGTAAACTCTTGCAAAATTTACAAGCTCATCATTAGTAAACACCGGAATATTGATCATAGATGTGAACTTTTTGGCAAATTTCGGGAATCTTGCGATCAGCTTGCGCATTCCGATCTTCTCATCCTCAATAATAACTGTAAGTCCGTCAGTGCGGAACTCCATAGCCTTATCCAGAATATCCACTGTCTCCTGTGTAAGCTGATTTGCATTCTCAATTACCAGGAAACCGCCACGAAGCTTATTAAGCACTCTGGCAACATCCATTCCATTCAGCTGCTCCGCGAATACATAAGCAACCTTTGATGCCGGCAGATTCAGTTCTTTACAGATTGCCGGAATCAGACTTGCGATCAGTCTTGTCTTTCCGGTTTCCTTACCACCCATAACGATTACGTTACCAGTCTTGGAGGTTTTATCAGCTGCAGCCATCTGCACATCACAAAGTGCACTGATCAGCTGATCCTTCATTCCCGGAACCTTCACAAAATATGTAAACAGCTTCTTCTCATCATCAGAAAGTGCTTTCTCTCTCGGAACAATGTCAGATGGATTCGTCTTATCCTTAGGCTGAATGGACTCGATGAACTGCTCAAGCTCTTCTTCCTCGGAAAGAGGACCTTCCTCCTCTTCGCTTTCCTCTTCATCCTCATCAAAAGCGAAATCTAACTCATCATCCTCAGATTCCTCTGCCATATCCTCATCAGAATCATCCGGTTCTTCCTCTGCATCTTCAGTCTCTGCTATATCATCCAGAACAGGAGAAGCTTCTTCATCCTCTTCCTCTTCTTCTCCGATGCTTTCACGAAGAAGCTTTGCAATAAATTCATCCTCGGACATAGAATCTTCGTTAGCTTCCGCCTTCTTATCCTCTTTATGTCCGGCAGGACCATTCATAAACTCATCCTCTGCAGCCTGAAGATCCTCCTCGGAAAGGAATTCTTCTTCCTCAAGCTCTACAACAGGCTTCTTTACCTCCGGAGTATCTATAATTTCTTCCTCTTCCGGTGTAATTACTTCCTCCGGAATTTCCGCAGCCTCTTTAATCTCTCTATTCTCTTCTTTTACCTTTTCTTCATCCGGCTTCTCATCAGGAATCTCAATTCCCTGGGCGGAAGCAGCTGCCAGAATTGTATCTTCCAGATTAAAATTGGAAAAATCAAATTCTGCTTTTACCTCTGTCACATCATCAGGATCATTCTTATCGCTGAAAAGATTATTCTGTGCAGGCGCCTTCGGAACCTCCATCTCTTCCGGTGAAATATTCTTCATGGAATCCGGAATATTCAGCTTAGGCATTTTCAGATTCTCTGCAGGTTTCTCTGTTTCTGCAGAAGATACGCTTTCCTCTTCTGCTGTCTTAGTTTCCTCTTCTACAGCACTCTTTGCCTTATCCTTGCCAGTCTCCGGCTCAAGCTCCGGCACACTTGCATATTCCTTCTCAGAAGCAGGATCTCTCAGCATCTCCTCCTGAACCTCTTTCGTTTCCTCAGAAGAAACAATGCTGTCTTCCATTTCATCCAGCTTACGGTTTCCGAAAATATCGCGAAGACCTTTGGAAATTTTGTCCTGAAGACTCTCTACTCCATTCAGATCCTCATTCTTGATCTGAATACTTTCAATGCTGTCATTTGCTTTATTCTCAGCTTCAGCTGCCTTCTCCTCTTCCTTGGCTGCCTCCGCTTCCTCAGGCTTCAGAAGCTTCGGTACAAACTGCTGCTCATACCGCTCTTTTTCTTCGCCGGTGAGGGCACCCATGCGCTGCTTCAGATCCATCGCCTTCATTACGTAGCCACCCTCATTAAACCAGAGAATGATCTCATTGCAAAGCTCAAGGCATTTCTCCTTGTCTCCATCCTGATAATACAGCTTGGCAAGCTCATAAGACCATTTTTCGGTAAATTCCTTCTCCTTATAATCCTCCAGAACTTTAATCTGCTCTGCAAGTGGAGATTTCTTCTCCTTCAGGATCTTATATTTCAGAATATACTGTGTATTGTCGTTAGGAGCAACCTCTCTGTATTCCTGATAAAATTCTACCGCCTCGGAAATCTGTCCCAGCTTAAGGGAAACTTCTACAAGACGATAAAGAATGTTCTTACCGATAGAGGCTCTGTGATAAGCCAGCAGGAAAATCTCCTTACTGTCCTCATAGCGCTTATTAGCAGCATAGATCTCACCAACCACACAAAGGGTACGAACATTTTTCACACGGCGCCAGTCAATGCTGTCCACAACATTCATGGCTCCCTTATAGTCTCTCTGTTCTACTAAATGATTAATCTCTTCAAGTTTAACCCGAAATTCCTCTTTATCCAAATTTTTCACCAACTTTCCATAGTTAATGCCAGTTTAGCATATCACTTACTACTTCGCAAGCTTATTATATAGGCTGATACACCTGCCCGGCCACAACGTGAAACACTTTATTTATTTTAAACTGATGGCTGATAAAATCATCCAGACCGGTACATGTGATCATAGTCTGGATGTCATGAATGCTCTCCAGAAGATAATTCTGACGGCTGCTGTCCAGCTCGGAAAGTACATCATCCAGAAGCAGAACCGGCTTGTCATGAATAATCTTCTCCACCAGATAAATCTCCGAAAGTTTTAAGGAAAGGGCTGCTGTTCTCTGCTGCCCCTGAGAGCCATATTTACGGATATCGATTCCGTTCACCGCAACCATCAGATCATCCCTGTGTGGCCCGGAAGAGGTCATTTTCATCCGAAGATCCCGGTCACGGTTGCGAAAAAGACTCTGCTCCAGCTCTTCACTTTTTACACTTGGCTCATAAATAACTTCTATATTCTCAATCCCACCGGTAAGATTTCTGTGAATATCCTTGATGATCTCATTCAGGGATTCTACAAATTCCTGTCTTTTCTCAATAATCTTGCGTCCATAGGTTACAAGCTGCATATCCCACACATCCAGTGTTGCTCCCAGCTCAGGCTGCCTGTACATATCCTTCAGAAGCTTATTTCTCTGATTCAGGATATGATTATAGCCGGCAAGATCGGTAAGATACAGCTTATCCAGCTGGCAAAGCTCCGCATCCATAAATCTGCGCCGCTCTCCCGGACCGTTTTTGATAATATTCAGATCCTCCGGGGAAAAGAAAACCAGGTTCACCACTCCCAGAAGCTCCCTTGCCTTCTTTATGGGAAGTCCGTTGATTGCCACTCCCTTAGCCTTATTTTTACGAAGATGCATATCGATCTTGTAAGACATGGAAGCCTTCTCAACCATCATTCGGATGTGGGATTCCTCCTGGTCAAAACGGATGATCTCCTTATCCTTGCTGCCCTTGTGTGACTTACTGGTTCCACAAAGATAAACTGATTCCAGGATATTTGTTTTACCCTGGGCATTATCCCCATAGAAAATATTAGTTCCCTTGTCAAAATTAAGCTCCAGTGATTCATAATTTCTGAAATTGCTTAATTTTATGGATTCAATATAAGCCATTTTACTCGTTTCCTGACAGAACCTTCACATCCTGGCCATTATAGGAAATAACATCACCGCCATAAACCTTACGGCCTCTTCTGGTATCTACCTCTCCGTTAACCTTTACAAGCCCGTCACCGATCACATATTTTGCTTCAACACCATCTGAAACAAGATCGGCAAGCTTTAATGCCTGGCCAAGCTTAATAAATTCGTCTCTGATTCTGATTTCCAATTTTTTGCCTCCACTTCCACTTATCTTGCCTGATTCTGATTTATGTTAACCGGCAGGATAAGATAAGTATATGTTTCCTCTTCATCCCTGATAAAGCACGGAGCCTTCGGGTTTACAAGATAAATATCAATAGTTTCATCATCAATAACCTTAAGTGCATCGATAAGGAACTTAGGATTAAATCCTATCAGGATATCCTTTCCCTCTTTTTCAATATCAATATCCTCATTCATGGAACCCATTGCAGAATCAATCTTCAGTTCCATACTGTTATCCGTAATATGAATAATGATTGGCTTCTTGTCTCCTTCTCTTACAAGAAGTGTGGCACGGTCAATACAATCCAGGAATTCTTTTTTGTTAATGGAAAGCTTGGTCTCATAATCACTGGAAAGCATCTGGTCAATTCGGAAATATTCTCCCTCAATCAGACGGGAAACAACCATAGTCTGGTCAAATTCAAATAAAATATGATTCTTTGTAAAGAAAATGCTGACTACATCATCCATTTCCCCGGATAATATCTTACTGATCTCATTCAGTGTCTTGCCAGGAACTACAACCTTGCGGTCAGAATAGTCCTTTTTCAAAGGCATTTTGCGGATAGCGATGCGATGTCCATCCAGAGAAACAATTTTCAGACAATTATCCTTAATTTCAAACAGCTCACCAGTCATTAAAGTGTTGTTATCGTTGACTGCAATTGAGAATATTGTCTGATAAATCATGTTTTTCAATGTATATTGTGAGATAGTTAATGGTTCATCTCTTTCAATCATAGGAAGATATGCGAAATCTTCTCCTGATTTTCCCGGAATATTAAACTTTGCTTTTTCACATGTGATAGTTGCAGCAAATTTTTCATCTGTTTTAATAGTAACATCATTATCTGGAAGTCTTCGAATGATTTCATAGAAGATTTTTGCATTCAGTGCAACCATTCCTTTTTCTTCTATAGTACCATCAACGATGGTTTCAATCCCAAGTTCCATATCATTTGTAGTAAATTTGATCTGGTTAGTTGTTGCATCAATAAGAATACATTCCAGAATTGGCATGGTTGTTTTGGATGGTACAGCTTTTAATGAAATGCTGACGCTCTTCAACAAGTTACTTTTTGAGCAAATGATTTTCATAATGTGTATAACTTCCTTTCTGGAGAAAATGGGTTTTTCATAAAATATATTTAAGAAGATATCCGCCGTATCCGTCGTAGAGGATGTGAATATGTGAAAAATTCACTTCCGCCCAGTGAATAAAAGGGTTTCGGATATGGATAACTTCGTGTAAAAGCATTGGTTTAGGGTGTGAATAACCTGTGTAAAACCACATCGGCGATTTTAGCGGCGAAAGTTATTCACATTAATACACATAATTTCAACATCTTATACACATGGAATGTGGAAAAAATGTGTTAAGTTTGTGGATTAATTTTTTTCTTTAAAGTCTCGACGGTGCTTTGCAGCTGTTCGTTCGTCTGCAGCTCCTTTTCGATCTTTTCTACACCATGCATAACGGTTGTGTGGTCACGATTTCCAAGATACTGGCCAACATTTTTCAGAGGGATGGCAAGTATTTCACGGCAAAGGTACATAGCCACCTGTCTGGGCATAACGATCTTGGAGCTTCTCTTATTTCCGCACAGATCTGCAGTGCTGACATTAAAGTGTTCAGCAACCATAGAGATAATATATTCTGCAGTAATCTGTTTATTCTCATTCGGTGCGATGATATCCTTCAAAGCCTGTTCAGCAAGCTCAAGTGTAACCTCTTTTTTCTCCAGCTTCGCGTAAGCAACTACCTTATTAAAGGCACCTTCCAGCTCACGGATGTTAGATTTAATATTATTTGCAATATATTTGATAACATCCTCACTTACATTATAGCCATCCATGTCTTCCTTCTTATGAAGAATAGCCATCCTGGTCTCATAATCCGGCAGTGTGATATCTACGATCAGTCCCCATTCGAATCTTGAACGGAAACGCTCATCCAGAATCTCCATATCTTTCGGCGGTTTATCAGAAGATATGATGATCTGCTTATTAGCGCTGTAAAGACTGTTAAATGTATGGAAAAATTCCTCCTGTGTAGATTCCTTTCCTATAATAAACTGAATATCATCGATCAGAAGGACATCAATGTTACGATATTTCTCACGGAATTTGCTCATTGCAGTATTATTTCCGTTACGGATCGTCTCGATCAGCTCATTGGTAAATTCTTCACTGGTAACGTAGAGAACCTTGCTGTTATCATCATTTTCGATAATAAAGTGAGCGATGGAATGCATCAGATGGGTTTTTCCCAGTCCGGCGCCACCATAGATAAAAAGCGGATTGTAGGTATTTCCAGGAGATTCCGCTACGGCCAGGGCTGCTGCCTGAGCCAGTTTGTTGTTGCTTCCTACGATAAATGTATTAAATGTATATTTCGGATTAAGATTTGCTTCCTCACATCTGTCCTTAAAACGGCTGTTCTGGTCAGGTGTAGCTTCGGAAGTGGATTTCTTCGCCGGAACATCTTCTGGAAGGATAAATTTTACTTCGCAGTCAGCCATTCCGGTGACTTCGCTTATGGTAACCTGCAGAGGCAGCTTATAATTCTTATTAATGTAGCTTAATCGTACTTGATCTGAAGCAACGATGGTGACTACATTTCCGCTGACGTCATAAACCTTAAGGGGTTTCAGCCAGGTGTCGAAGCGAACATCGGAAAGATCGTGCTCCTTTTTCACAATTTCCAGGATTTCATCCCATTTTTCTATTACTGTGCTCATGTTTTCCTCCCATAATACATCTGATTGTGTTACGCGAAAGTAACCGTATAATAATGCCGTCCGTTGGCGACATGTCCGTTTATGAAAATATCAGCGGTAAAACTGGTATTTTCATAAACGGACATAAATATCCTTATATATATTATAATAAATCCTGTCTTTTCGCAACGACAAAATCTTATTTATATAG
>CAKRVL010000067.1 GCA_934408705.1 uncultured Blautia sp.
CAATGATATCTTCCATCAGTTCGGAAAAGCCCTGGGTAAGCGCATCACTGGTGGTAAATTTCTTGTAGCCATATACTTTCTGGCAGGCGCTGTGTTCCGGAATACGAAGGGAATAACCGCCGAATTCGGAAAGTGCCAGTACACGCTTTGATCTTGGCACAGGAAGTCCCAGGAAATAATAGTGAAGGCTGTTAATGTCACCACAGCCCTGGTCGAACCAGCCGCTTGCAGAATCTACCAGACGGGTAGGATCCAGCCGATGTATGAAATCTGTTACTTTCTTTGTGGAAAACTGTCCCCAGCCCTCATTAAAGGGTACCCATGTAACAATGGAGGGATGATTATATAGTGCTTTTATCATATGACGGATCTCATCAATATATTCCTGTCGTCCTTCTTCCTCCGTCCGGGAAAGCAGTCTGGCGTGGATGTCCCTTACAGGAATGCGCATCCAGTTTAATAAGGTGGCAAGATAAGTTACGAACCAGTGCTGATAATGGCTGCCACCATTTGGCATATCCTGCCATACAAGCATTCCCATGCGGTCGCAATGGAAATACCAGCGTTCTGATTCAAGCTTGCCGTGCTTGCGAAGCATGTTAAAGCCCAGATCCTTCATAGTGCGGATATCGTAGATCAACGCCTCGTCAGATGGTGCAGTGTAAAGACCATCCGGCCAGTACCCCTGATCCAGAACGCCGCTCTGGAAATAAGGATGACCATTCAGGAAAAAACGGGGATAACCATCCTCTGCAGTCTGTATATCACATTTGCGAAGGGCAAAATAGCCAAGAACCCGGTCATTACCGTATTCTAAGGAGTATGGGTAAAGCCAGGGCTCCCTGGGACTCCAGGCTCTCTGAATGTCTTTGGGGATAGGAATAACAGCTTTTTCCCCGGAATGGATAGAAACAGTGGCAATGGCATTCTCACATAATCGGTCCGTAACTCCGTCTGCGTCAAGAAGGGCAGGAGGATAAATCTTGCAGGTGATGGAACCTGAGTCGGTTGTGCGGGCTCTTATCTGAAGCTGGCCCTTATCGAAATCGGGAGTGGTGCGCACATCCCTTATGTAATCATTAGGGACGATCTCCATCCATACTGTCTGCCAGATTCCGCTTTGGGCGGTGTAGAACATGCCACCTCTTTTCAGCTGCTGCTTGCCCCTGGCATGGTAAGAGGTGTCACTGAGATCGTGGACACTGACGAGAATGGAAATTGTGAGATCATCTGTAATAAAATCTGTAATATCTGTAGTAAAAGGAAGATAGCCGCCCTTATGATAGGTGGCGAATTTACCATTAATATATACGCTGCAGATCTGATCTACAGCCCCAAAGTGAAGAAGAAGCCGCTGTTCAGCTATATTAAGACAGCCCTCAGGGAGCTGGAACTGGCGGGAATACCACAGAGTCTCATCAGGCAGCAGCTGACGGTTCACGTGGGAAAGAGGTGCTTCCGGTGAAAAGGGTACCAGGATCTGTCCGTCAAAGGGGAAGCAGTCGTCTTCGTAAAACTGCCACGGAAGGATACGGCTTCCGGTGATGAGATAATCCCACATTCCATTAAGATTGATCCAGTGGCGGCGCACCATACCGGGACGTGGATATTCTTTTAGTGTCTGTCCTCTGGCGGCATCCTGGCTCCAGATAGTTTCCAGATTCTTCAAATATATGCCCTCCTTGAATGATTAAGATTATTTACGAAAAGTATGAAAAAATAATTATCATGATATTTTATATTATACACGAAATACGGTAGTTTGCAATTGAAAAAGAAGGTGCGTTATGTTAGGATAGAATGGATTAATGGAGGGGGTAAAAATGGATAATTCACAAAACAAAAACCTGCTGACAGAAGGTTCTATCTGGAAGAAACTATTAGGGTTTGCATTTCCGCTTTTTCTTGGAAATCTGTTCCAGCAGCTGTACAATACAGCAGATTCTCTGATTGTGGGAAACTTTCTGGGAAGTGACGCATTGGCTGCGGTAAGCTCCTCTGGCAGCCTTACTTTTTTGCTGGTGGGATTTTTTCAGGGACTGGCAATGGGGGCAGGAGTTGTTATAGCGAGGTATTTCGGGGCGAGACAGAAGAAGGAGCTTAACAGAGCTATTCATACTGCTGTAGCCTTTGGTATTCTGTGCGGTATACTTCTTACGATTGGCGGAGTGGTGCTGGCACCAAAGATTCTGATCCTTATGAAGACTCCGGCAGATATTTTGCCTAAGTCTACCTTGTATTTCCAGGTGTACGCCATGGGTTCTCTGGGACTGGTTCTTTATAACAATTTTGTAGGTATTATGCAGGCAGTGGGAGATAGCCGTCATCCTCTGTATTATCTGATCTGCTCATCTATATTGAATGTAACACTGGATATGCTTTTTGTAGGCGGACTTGGAATGGGCGTGGAGGGCGCAGCTTTTGCGACAATTATTTCCCAGTTTGTAAGTGCATTTTTGTGTCTCTACCGTCTTATGAAAAAAAGCCCGGAGGAGTATACTGTTAATCTCCGGCAGATCTGCCTGGATCCATATATGCTGAGACAGATCGTGTCCAACGGTCTTCCGGCAGGTGTCCAGAACTCAGTTATTGCTATAGCAAATGTGGTAGTGCAGTCTAATATTAACAGTTTTGGCAAGCTCGCGGTGGCAGGCTGCGGGGCATATTCCAAGATCGAGGGATTTGGATTCCTGCCAATTACCTGTTTTTCCATGGGACTGACTACATTTATCAGTCAGAATCTTGGAGCGAAGAAATATGACAGGGCGAAAAAAGGCGCACGTATCGGTATTATCTGCAGTATTTCCATGGCAGAGCTGGTGGGAATCATAGTGTATTTCGCAAGTCCGGTTCTGATCGCAGCCTTTAATAATGATCCCGGAGTTATTGAATATGGAGTAAAACAGGCTCATATTATCACCTTGTTTTATTTCCTTCTGGCTTTTTCACATTGTATTGCGGGACTTATGCGAGGTGCAGGAAGGGCTACTGTACCTATGTTTGTCATGCTGGCATGCTGGTGTCTGATCCGTGTGACATATATTTCTATTGCGGTAAGACTGCATCCGGTGATCCAGACGGTGTTCTGGGCTTATCCGCTGACATGGTCCTTAAGCTCCATTCTGTTCCTGCTTTTTTATCTGAAATCAGACTGGATCCATGGCTTCGAGAGGAAAAGAAAATAAAAGGAGTTTAAGTTTTCATGAATGTACTGAACATTGAACATGTAAGTAAAATTTTCGGTGATAAAAAGATTTTTGACGATATTTCTTATGGAATCCATGATGGAGATAAAATTGGAATTATTGGAATAAATGGCACAGGAAAAAGTACTCTGCTGAAGATTATTGCAGGGGAGGAGGAAGCAGATGAGGGACAGGTGATTTCTCAGAACGGACTTAGAATCACTTATCTGTCCCAGATGCCGGATTTTCCCAAGGGTATTACTGTGCAGAATTATGTAGCTGATGGCAAATGGCAGAAGGACTGGAGTACGCTAAGTGAGGTCAGAAATATTCTGAATAAGCTGGGAATCACAGAGCATGACGCGCCGGTAGAGCAGCTTTCCGGCGGTCAGAAGAAGCGAGTGGCTCTTGCAAGAACGCTGGTGAATCCTTCGGATGTGCTGATCCTGGATGAGCCCACTAACCATTTGGATAATGAGATGGTGACATGGCTTGAGGACTATCTGAACCGGTTTAAAGGCGTTGTCATTATGGTCACTCATGATCGTTATTTCCTTGACAGAGTAACCAATAAGATTCTGGAGATCAGTCATGGAAAAGTGTATTCCTATGATGCCAATTATTCCGGATTTCTGGAACTAAAGGCACAGCGGGAGGAAATGGAACTGGCTTCCGAACGAAAGAGACAGAGCGTTCTCCGTATGGAGCTGGAGTGGGCGAAGCGAGGCTGTCGTGCCAGAAGTACAAAGCAGCGCGCCCGTCTGGAGCGTCTTGAAGCACTGAAAAATGGAAAGGCCCCAACCCAGGAGCTGAATGTTGAGATGGATTCTGTGGAAACCAGAATGGGAAAGAAGACAGTAGAGCTTCATCATATTTCAAAAAGCTATGGAGATAAAGTGCTTCTGGATGATTTTGATTATATTGTACTTCGAAATCAGAGACTGGGAATCATCGGACCTAATGGCTGTGGTAAATCCACATTGATCCGTATTATCGGAGGAATGGTGAAACCGGATCTGGGAACAGTGGAAATCGGAGAAACTATTAAGATTGGTTATTTTGCCCAGGAAGTACCGGATATGGATGGAAACCAGAGGGTGATCGATTATATCCGTGATGTGGCAGAATTTATTCCTACAAGAGATGGAAAAATCAGTGCTTCCATGATGCTGGAGCGTTTCCTTTTTGACTCTGCTATGCAGTATACACCGGTTGCTAAGCTTTCCGGAGGGGAGAAGAGAAGATTGTATCTTCTGAAGGTTCTTATGGGGGCGCCGAATGTGCTTCTTCTGGATGAGCCAAGCAATGATCTTGATATTCCTACATTGACTATCCTGGAAGATTATCTTTCTACTTTTTCCGGAATTGTAATTACTGTATCCCATGACCGTTATTTCCTTGACGATGTGGTTGATCGTATTTTTGCATTTGAAGGAGAGGGAAAACTGACTCAGTATGAGGGCGGTTATACAGATTATGCAGAGGCGAGAGCCGAAAAATATGCTGCGGGAAGTGGCTCTGATGATGGTGGAAGTGCCTCAGATAAGAGTGAGAATGGCAGCAACGGTGATGATGTGTCCAGAAAGGCTACCAGAAAGGACTGGAAGCAGGGGCAGAAGTCAGAGAAGCTGAAATTTACTTACAAAGAGGAGCGGGAGTACGCATCCATTGATGAGGATATTGCAGCGCTGGAAGAGAAAATTGCCAAATTGGAAAATGATATGATGGCGAATGCCACTAATTCTGTGAAGCTGCGTGAGATCATGGCAGACAAGGAAGCTGCGGAGCAGCAGCTGGAGGAGAAGATGGATCGCTGGGTGTACTTAAACGACCTGGCAGAGAAGATTGAGGCGCAGAAGAATGAGAAATGAGTCGTTTCGCCGGATTCCGAAGATTGACAGGCTTATGGAAATGGAACCGGTGAAAGAGCTGGCAGGAAAGTATGGATATACTGCAGCGCTGGAGGCAGCGCGTAAAGCTGAGGAGAAGCTGCGCTCCAGAATGCAGCAGCCTGACATAGATTGGGTTTGTGCTTTGACGTCAGAAGCGTGTGTGGAGTATATTTGGCAGGAGATGAGGCGCTCTCTTGAAAGTAACAGCAAGAAGCGGATGCAGCGCGTGATCAATGGTACAGGTGTGATCCTTCATACGAATCTTGGCAGGGCTCCCCTGGGTGAAGCTTTGGTGTCTGAGCTGGTACCCTTGATGACTGGATATACCAATCTGGAGATGAACCTGGAAAATGGAAAACGAGGCAGCAGATACGATCATTTCGAAGATGATATTTGCAGGCTTACAGGAGCAGAAGCAGCTATTGCAGTGAATAATAATGCAGCGGCAGTTCTGGTTATGCTGACAGCCCTGGCTTCAGGTGGGGAGACTGTCGTATCCAGAGGAGAGCTGGTTGAGATCGGAGGCAAATTCCGGATTCCTGATGTGTGCAGCCAGAGTGGAACTATGCTTGTAGAGGTAGGAACTACTAACCGCACATATCTGAAGGATTATGAAGACGCAGTGACAGAGAATACAGCTGCGTTTCTGAAGGTGCATACCAGTAATTATCAGATTACCGGATTTACCTGTGAACCAGAGCTTTCCCAGCTTGCCAAAGCAGCTCACAGCCATGATCTGCCGCTTCTGGTGGATCTTGGAAGCGGAAGCCTTGTGGATATGGCTTTATATGGGATACAGTCGGAGAAGACAGTTCAGGAGCTGCTGCAAAAGGGTGCTGACATAGTATCTTTCAGCGGAGATAAGCTTCTGGGTGGTCCACAGGCAGGAATCCTGGTGGGAAGAAAAGCATTGATAGAGAAGATTTCCGGGCATCCTCTTATGCGTGCACTGCGAATTGATAAATTTACGGCTGCCGCTTTAGATAAAACAGTTAGTACTTATCTGGATGAAGGTAAACTGGAAAATACTCTTCCTGTTTATGAAATGCTGGGAAGAAGTGTGGAAGAGCTGGAAAATATGGGAAGAGAGCTTCTTGAGAAACTGCACATAAGCAGCGAAGAAGCAGAGGATAATTCGTTTGTATATCAGCTGGTCTCTTCGGAGAATGTAGTTGGCGGCGGTACAACTCCCGGTAAGAGCCTGCCTGGTGCTGCAATCAGGATTAAGAGTAAGGATGGCAGTATTCCGGCGCAGGAGATCAGTGACCGTCTGCGAAAAATGGAAGTCCCGGTTATTGGATATATTGCAGATGACTGGGTATATGTGGAGATGCGGACGATCTTATCTGGGGAGCTTGAGATTTTGAAAAAAGAATTAAAGACATTGTAAAAATAAGACTCCCTAAGTATGTTTTGCGCTCAGGGAGTCATTTGCTGTATCAGAGTCATTTGCTGTATCAAAACTATTTACTGTATCAGAGCTATTTGCCCATATGCCATGCCAGTCTTACGCTTGCAGGATGGATTTCCTTCGTAAGCCAGTCACAGTCATTGGTGATCCAGTCCATGATGCCAAGCTGGCGGGTTTCCCATGCTACGGTAGCTTCATGAGCCTCTGGTGTTTCCTCTGTTTCCATGGTGGTATCTATCTCATCGTAACCGAAAATATATCCACCCGCACTCCAGATACTGAAGTTGCTGTCCGGTCCCGGATCGATCTTATCACCTCTTGTGGCAACCAGCCCGTCGTGTCTTGCCTTGTATTCTTCTTCGCAGCCGGGCTTCAGTCTGGTCATAAACATTCTGTGGCGGATCAGCTCCTTATTTTCGCGGACAACGCCGAAATTGTGATACATCAGGCGCATATTTTCGCCTGGAGTGGAGATCCATGTAAAAGTGTCATCGATTCTGGAAGTAAGATCTTGTATCTTAGCCTTTTTTTCTTCTGAAAAATCTTTGTTCCCATTTGTTTCATAATATCCGAAAATCAAGGAATCACAGTTCCAGATACTGAAATTATGTACTTCTTCCTGGTCAAGAAATGCTGTGAGCTCCGGCCATAATTCTCCTAATTTCCGGCGATATTCGTGCTTTTTACCCTTTTTGATCTCCATGGCAAAGCTGTGTCTTTCCATAAAAAATTCCTCCATTTACAGATTTTTTTATAAGTTTCCTGAGAAAAAGAATATCACATTTTTTTATAGAAATCCAGTCTGATATTGACATACGCCAAGTAGTTATATACAATAAGAGAACTGGACTTTTGGGGGATGGCGAAGCTATGGCGGGGTGTTCTACAGATGTCAGAGGCTAATTATACGAGAGAGGGGAATTTTTTTGGAAAAAGAAGTTAAAATTCAGGAAAATAAAATGGGTGTCATGCCGGTAGCCAGGCTGTTGCTTGCTATGTCTGTGCCCATGATGATTTCTATGCTGGTTCAGGCACTTTATAATATTGTAGACAGTATGTTTGTGGCAAAGTTAAGTGAGAACGCACTTACGGCAGTATCACTTGCCTTCCCGGTACAGAATCTTATGATCGCAGTGGGAACCGGTACAGGTGTTGGTATTAATGCACTGGTGTCCCGTTCGCTGGGAGAGAAGAATAATGAGTATGCCAACTGTGCGGCGAACAATGGTATTTATCTGGCAATTTTCAGCTTTATTGGATTTGCAATCCTGTGTGGATTTTTTGCGCCGGTATTTTACAGGGTACAGACCACCGATATGCAGATCAGGGCATATGGAATTGATTATGTAAGAGTGATCGGAATCATGTCTTTTGGTCTTTTTATTCAGCTGGTTTGTGAGAAATTGCTGCAGTCCACAGGAAAGACGGTATATTCCATGGCGACGCAGCTTCTGGGAGCTGTTATCAATATTGTCCTGGATCCTATTATGATTTTCGGGCTGTTTGGATTTCCGAGACTAGAGGTAACAGGAGCGGCAATTGCCACTGTCACAGGTCAGATCATTGCTGCAGTGGCCGGAGTGGTGGTAAATATCAGACTGAATAAGGAGTTGCATATTTCTCTTACAAAATACAGAATTTCCGGTGATGTCATCCGTAATATTTACAGTGTAGGCTTCCCTTCTATTATCATGGCGTCTGTAGGATCTGTTATGACCTTTGGAATGAACAAGATCCTTATGAGTTTTACTTCTACTGCCACAGCGGTATTTGGCGTGTATTTCAAGCTTCAAAGCTTTGTTTTTATGCCGGTGTTTGGTCTGACTAATGGAATGGTCCCTATTGTCGCTTATAATTATGGAGCGAGAAAGCCTAAGCGTATTACGAAAGCGATTAAGCTTAGTATTATTTATGGCGTATGTATCATGGTTGCCGGATTCACTGTGTTCCAGCTGTTCCCGGGAAAGCTTCTTGGAATCTTCAGTGCCTCTGAGGATATGCTGGTAATCGGTATTCCGGCCCTTAGGATTGTGAGCATCAGCTTTTTGATTGCAGGCTTTGGCGTGGTGGCATCCTCTGTGTTTCAGGCACTGGGGCATGGCTTCCTCAGTCTTGCGGTATCAGTCCTCCGTCAGCTGGTGGTTCTGCTTCCGGCAGCATATATTCTTGCAAAGACAGGAGGCCTTCACGCCTGCTGGTGGGCATTCCCTATTGCTGAAATGTTTTCCGGAGTGATCTGCTTCTTGTTTATCCGATATGCGTATAAGAAAGAGGTTGCTCCTCTTTATAAATAATAAAAAACTGCTATATAAACTGAAAGCCTTCAGAGTGATTCGCTCTGAAGGCTTTTCTGGCATTTGAAGCTTATGCCATATGCACAGTAACGTGATATTCTGTTTTTCCATCCTCAACAGGTACTACATTTCCGTCTACATGTTTGCCTTCAACTTCAAGATAAGCAACTCCCTTTTCTATATTATCAGGGTTCTTTATATCGAAGTGGTAAGTGGCACCACGGAAACGGCGGGTGAGAGTGAAGTCACCAAAGCCTTCCGGGATACATGGATCAATAGAGAGCCCGTCATAGGTTGGCTGTACGCCCAGGATTGCCTGGGAAAGATTTACAAAGGTCCATGCAGCTGTTCCGGTAAGCCAGCTGTTCTTGGCTTCGCCGTGGCGGGCTGCATCCCGTCCCGCAATCATCTGAGAGTAAACATAAGGCTCTGTGCGATGGATTTCACTGATATTTTCAATATAGGACGGACAAGTTTTTTTGTAAATTTCAAATGCACGGTTTCCTCTACCGATAACGGTTTCGGCAATAGAAATCCAAGGATTATTGTGGCAGAAGATTCCAGCGTTTTCCTTGTATCCGGGCGGATAAGAGGAAATTTCCCCAAGATTCAGGTAATATCTGGTATATGCAGGCTGGTGAAGCATAATGCCGTACTTGGTATCCAGACGCTCTTTTACAGAATCCAGAGCTTTTTTGGCAAGTCCCTCTTTTACGCCGATTCCGGCAATGATACAGAAGCCCTGAGGCTCAATGAAAATCTGTCCTTCTTCGCATTCATGGGAGCCCACCTTCTTTGAAGCTGCGTCATAAGCACGGAGGAACCATTCTCCGTCCCAGCCGGCATCAAGAACCGCCTGATACATTTCGTCTACAGCCTTCTGGGTGATTTTGGCCTCCTCGTCTTTGCTAATTCGTCTGCAGATTTCAGCAAATTCATTTCCATATTTAACATACATTCCTGCAATAAATACAGACTCTGCCACAGGTCCCTCGGATGGTCCTGTGGTCTGGAAGGATTCGCCTGGCTCACTGGAGAAGCAGTTCAGATTCAGGCAGTCATTCCAGTCAGCGCGTCCGATCAGAGGAAGCTTATGCGGTCCCAGATGGGTGCGACTGTATTCGAAGGAACGGCGAAGGTGCTCAAAAAGTGGAGCTGCTTTTTCTATATGGCAGTCAAAGGCAACCATTTCATCAAGAATAGAGTAGTCTCCGGTTTCTTTCAGGTATGCAGCTACAGCGGCAATCAGCCATAATGGATCATCATTAAAGCCGCTTCCGATGTCAAGGTTGCCCTGCTTGGTAAGAGGCTGGTACTGATGATAAGCGCTGCCGTCTTCAAACTGGGTAGCTGCAATGTCAAGTATTCTTTCTTTTGCGCGCTCCGGGATCAGATGTACAAAGCCCAGAAGATCCTGGCAGGAATCACGGAAGCCCATACCGCGGCCTGTTCCGGATTCATAGTAAGAAGCAGAACGGGACATGTTAAAGGTAACCATACACTGGTACTGGTTCCAGATATTTGCCATACGATTAACGTGAGGATCCTGACTCTCTACGTGATAGCGGGAGAGCAGAGCGTTCCAGTAAGCATTTAATGTGTCAAATGCTGCATTTACCTGCTGTGAGGTTGCAAACTTTTCCATGATCCTTCTGGCAGGATCCTTTTTGATTACATTTGGTGCTTCCCATTTATCATCCTTTGGATTCTCGCAGTAGCCAAGAAGGAAAACAAATTCTTTTTCTTCACCGGGAGCAAGGGAAAGATTGATCTGTTGGCTGGCAATCGGATACCATCCGCTGGCAACAGAATTATGACTCTTGCCTTCTTCTACAACAACAGGAGCGTTGTTGCCGCGTCCAAGTCCTAAGAATTCATCCCTGCTGGTGTCAAAACCATCTACAGGAGCATTTACGGTAAAAAAGCTGTAATGATTACGGCGCTCGCGGTATTCGGTTTTGTGGTAAATGGTACTTCCGATTATCTCAACCTCGCCGGTGCTTAAGTTTCGCTGGTAGTTAGTCATATCATCCACTGCATTCCATAAGCAAAACTCTACATATGAGAATAGCGAAATCTCTTTCTCTTTATCAGAAGTGTTCTTAAGAGTCAGTTTATTGATTTCACATGGTGTGTCCACAGGGACAAATGCAAGAAGATCTGCGGCCAGCCCGTTCTTTTCTCCGTGGAAGCGGCTGTAGCCAAGTCCGTGCCGGCATTCGTAAGCATCAAGCGGGGTGCGGGCAGGCATTGCGCCTGGGTTCCAGATGGTGTCTCCATCTTTTATATAGTAGTATTTTCCATTGGAATCTACAGGAATGTTGTTGTAGCGGTAACGGGTAATGCGGAGCAGCTTTGCATCTTTATAGAAGCTGTAGCCACCACAGGTGTTGGAAATCAGTGTGAAGAAATCCTGGGAGCCAAGGTAGTTGATCCAAGGCAGCGGGGTATCTGGTGTAGTGATAACATATTCTTTATTAACATCATCGAAATGTCCGAAATTCATAATGGACCTCCTTGAATTGAATTAAAGTGAAAGTGGAATTGTGAGATAATTAACACACGAAAACGAATAAGTAAAGGCAATAAGAAATATCGGTAAAGAATAATGGTATATATTTGCCCTTAGTATAATAGAAAGACTGTTTAAAAGCAATCAAAAAACAGTCCGATATACAAATTTGCCATATATTACAAAGCAAAAACTAAAATTACGAAAACTTTCGCGAAACAGTTTCGCAAAAATGGAAATCCAGCAATGAAGTTGTTGGAAATGGATATATCCAAATTGTGCAATAGGTAGAATGATGTTAAATCGCACAAAAAACAGCAAAAACCACTTGATTTATTGTGCAAATAGGGATACTATAAGCTCACGAAAACGATTTAGAGATGACAGGAAAGAAAACAGAAAAAGTGAGGCAAAGTAAATGGTTTCAATGAAAGAAATCGCAAAAAAATGCAATGTCTCAGTTGCCACTGTCAGTAAAGCATTAAATGGTTACTCCGATATCGGAGAAGATACAAAAAATTACATATTAAGAACGGCTTCAGAGATGGGATATCTTCCCAACTCATCAGCAAGAGCTTTGAAGACGAAGCGAACCTTTAATCTGGGAGTCTTATTTGTGGATGAGGCCAGAAGTGGTCTTACACATGATTATTTCAACCGGGTTCTGGAAAGCTTCAAAAGTACAGCAGAGGCGAAAGGTTATGATATTACTTTTACAAGCGGAAATGTTTCCGGTAAAAGGATGACCTACCTGGAGCACTGTAAATACCGGGGCGTTGACGGAGTAGTAATGGCCTGTGTGGATTTCAACACAGAAGAGGTTCAGGAGCTTCTTCTCTCAGACATTCCGGTGGTGACCATTGATCATATCAGTGATGGAAGGATATCAGTAGTATCCAACAACATCCAGGGAATGGAAGAGCTTGTTACTTATGTATTTAACAAGGGACACCGCAAGATCGCTTACATTCACGGAGACGATACATCAGTTACCAAAAACCGCCTTGGAAGCTTTTACCGTACCTTGCAAAGACTTGGTATTGAAGAACCGGACGAATATGTAAAACCATCTTTTTACAGAGATGCTGATCTGGCAGGGAAGAGAACCGGTGAGCTCCTGGATCTTAAAGATCCCCCAACTTGTATTCTCTATCCTGACGATTATGCAGCACTAGGAGGGATAAACGAGATACGGGAAAGAGGACTTAGGATACCGGAAGATATTTCAGTAGTTGGTTACGATGGAATCAACATAGCCCAGGTTCTTGACCCCAAGCTTACAACCCTTTGCCAGGACACAGCGGCAATCGGAAGAATAGCAGCGGAAAGGCTGATTGAGCTGATCGAGCACCCGAAGACAACAGTTATTGAGAAATATACAGTAGACGGAACACTTTTTAAAGGAGCTTCTGTGAAGATTGTACATCCACCGAAAGGTATTAAGTAGTTATCAATAAAAAATTAAAAGATATAAAAGGAGGAAGTAACATGAAGAAAAAAATGGTGAGCGTTTTATTAACAGCCTCTATGCTGGCAGGAATGACAATGTGTGCGGTTCCGGTTATGGCAGAAGATGCAGAGACACCGGAGAACGAAATTACCGGTGACGCTTCCGCAGATGATTCCTTTGTAGTATGGGGATGGAATGACGATATCAAGAAAATTCTTGACGGACCATTTAAAGAAGCATATCCGGATGATTACGAAAGAATCGTATTCGTAAACACAGGTGGATCTGATTATTATCAGAGCAAACTGGATCCGGTACTTGATGATCCATCAAATGAATTATATCCGGATATGATGGGACTGGAAGTTGACTATGTTCAGAAATATGTAAACAGTGACTGGGTACAGAATGTAGCTGATCTTGGAATTACAGCTGATGATTATGCAAACAGTTATCAGTACAATCTGGATCTTGGCTCTGATGTAGATGGCAATGTAAGAGCTCTGTTCTGGCAGGCAACACCAGGATGCTACGCAGTTCGTGCAGACCTGGCTGAGAAATATCTTGGAACAACTGATCCGGCAGAATTAGCTGAGAAATTTAAAGACCTGGATACCATCGTTGCTACAGCAAAAGAAGTTAACGATGCTTCCGGCGGAAAATGCAAACTGTTCTCCGGTTATGATGAGATCAAACGTAGCCTGACAGGTTCCAGAACCCAGGGCTTCTATGATGAGAACGATAAGATTACAATTGATGACAACATCAAGACATACATGGAAAAAGCTAAGACTCTTTATGATGAAGACCTTACCTTCAATACAGATCAGTGGAGCGCTGACTGGAGTGCAAACATGAGTGGTGACGGCGAAACTTCTAATGCAGCTGTTGCTTATATGGGATGCCCATGGTTCGTATACTGGTGCTTAACAGATGAGTGGAAAGAGAACACCATTCTTGTTCCTACCCAGACAAAATGCTATTGGGGCGGCACAGGACTTGCAGCTACAACAGAGTGTGCAGATACTGAGCTTGCAGCTAAGATCATGAAATTCTTCACATGTGATGAGGATGGAATGGTTGCAATCAATGCACTTAACTCTGACTATGTAAACAACACAGCAGCTGTAAACAAGATCATCGAGGCTGGCACATCAGCAGATGGTAACGGATATCTGTATCCAGACGCTGGACAGAACTTTATGGAGTTCTTCCTTCCATTAGCAGACGGACTTGATGCTTCTATGGTAACAGCAGAAGATCAGCAGATCCTTTCCCTTATGGATACTCAGACCAAGGCTTATGCTACAGGCGAAAAAGACCTTGA
>CAKRVL010000068.1 GCA_934408705.1 uncultured Blautia sp.
TTACAGATGCGCCACGTTTTGTTATGGAAGTTCTGTCACCATCAACAGAAAATTATGACCGGACAGAGAAAATGCAGTTATATTGTGAACAGGAGATTGAAGAGTATTGGATTGTTGACTGGCGTAAAAGAACAGTTGAAATCTATGAACTAGACTATGAAGGAGAGATTCCGAAATACTACCTTTTGAAGACGATTACTGAAGAAAATAAAGACGAGTTACACTTAATTCATTTCTCTCAAATAAAGATCACCTTTGACGAACTATTTGAGGAAATTGATTAGTGGTTTATAACAAAGGCAGCAGTAAATATGCCAGCTACTAAATAAAATTGCAGTTTTATTGGATTTCGCTAATTGTGATGAACGATTCATTTGATACTTGGTGTGATAAGAAATGAAATACAAAAGTTGAGGTAAAAGATAATGTTGGAAACTCAAAGATTAATATTAAGAAAATGGACTGAGGAAGATGCAGAAAGTTTATTTGAATATGCAAAGGATCCGGAAGTTGGCCCTATTACAGGCTGGCCTCCTCACAAAAACGTAGAAGAAAGTAAAAACGTAATCAGAAATGTGCTTAATGGAGCAGAGTGTTACGCAATCTGTAGAAAAGAAAATAACATTGCGATTGGTAGCATAGAATTAATACTGAATAGATATACAGATATGACCGAACGGGATGATGAATGTGAACTTGGATATTGGCTTGGGCAGCCATTCTGGGGACGGGGCTATATGCCGGAAGCCGCCAGTGCACTAATACGACATGGGTTTGAAGATCTTGGCATGACAACCATCTGGTGTGGTTATTACGATGGAAACCGGAAATCAAAGCGCGTACAGGAAAAATTAGGCTTTGTTTTCCATCATACCTGCAATGAAGTTCCAGTGCCATTTTTAAATGAAGTACGTGTTGGACATACCAATGTAATGACAAAAGATCATTGGGAGAAATATTATGGACGTTAATTTTGAGTATTGATTCCCCATTGAAGCTAAAATATGCTCCGGAAAGGAAATTTTATACTAATGAAAAACAAGATTCAGGATATGACCTCCGGTTCGCCGGGGAGATTGATCATTCTTTTTGCAATTCCCCTGATGCTGGGGAATATCTGTCAGCAGCTTTATACAATGGTGGATACCATGGTCGTTGGCCAGATTGCAGGTGTGGAGGCTCTTGCCGCACTGGGTGCTGTTGACTTTCTGATGTGGGTTGTCACAGGAATATCCACTGGTCTCACTCAGGGATTTTCCATTCAGCTCTCACAGTATTATGGTGCAAAGGATTTCGGAAATCTGCGTAAATCTCTGGCACACAGTTATCGGCTGACCGCATTCATTGCAGTGGGAGTATTCATTCTCAGCCAGTCCTTTGCTGCACTGGTATTAACAGGACTGCATACACCTTCCAATATTATCGGAATGTCATTATTATATCTGCGTATTATTTTCTGCGGAATTCCGGCTACTGCGGCTTATAATATGTTTGCCGCTGCCTTAAGGGCTATGGGAAACAGCAAAACACCATTAACTGCAATGATTATCGCATCTGCACTGAACGTTTCACTGGATATCCTTTTTGTGGCAGGCTTCAGATGGGGTGTGGCAGGGGCGGCAATCGCAACTGTGATTGCTCAGAGCTTTTCTGCTGTGTACTGTTTTATGATTTTACGCAGAATTGATATTGTGCATCTGTCCAGAGTAGATTTTATGCCTGCCTCCGGCATGAATACCCGTCTGATGAAGCTTGGTATTCCTGTTGTATTCCAGAATATCATCATCGGTGTAGGCGGTCTGGTAGTCCAGTATGTGATCAATGGCTACGGTTTCCTTTTTGTGGCAGGATTTACAGCTACAAACAAGCTTTATGGTCTGTTGGAAATGGCAGCGATTTCCTATGGATATGCCATTGTTACTTATGTGGGCCAGAATCTGGGAGCCGGAAAGATTGACAGGATCAGGAAAGGTGTCCGCAGCAGTATGCTGCTTTCTCTGCTTACCTCACTGCTCATTTCTGCTGCCATGTTTTTATTTGGAAAAAATATCCTCTCACTTTTCATTTCAGGTGAACCTCAGCAGACACAGGAGGTGCTTGCAATTGCTTTTAAATACCTCTCTATTATGGCTGCCATGCTCTGGGTTTTATACCTCCTGTATGTGTACAGATCTGCACTGCAGGGACTGGGAGATACTTTAATGCCTATGGTAAGTGGTGTGGCCGAATTTGTCATGCGTATCAGTGCTGCATTGATTCTTCCCCGTTTTATCGGGCAGGATGGTATTTTCTTTGCAGAGATTGCAGCATGGAGCGGAGCCACTGTGATCTTATGCATCAGCTATTATGTGCGGATGCATAAATATCATTAAGGCAAAATGTATGATATAGAAGAAAAAAAGGACATTTGTCTTTTGATGATTTTTTTGATATGAAAAAATATACTAAAAAACACTTGAAAAACTATCCTTTTTGTACGAAAATGAAAATAAACATGGAAAAAGGGACATGAGTCCTGTTTTAAAAGTGAGACATATGTCATTGTAGACATAACAAAGCGATTTCAAAAAAAGGAGGAATAAAAAACATGAAAAAAAGAATTGCAGCTATGGTTCTTGCAG
The DNA here is from genome assembly GCA_934408705.1 of uncultured Blautia sp. Classification (GTDB taxonomy): domain Bacteria; phylum Bacillota; class Clostridia; order Lachnospirales; family Lachnospiraceae; genus Blautia_A. The sequence continues at coordinate 2,622 of CAKRVL010000068.1, forward strand.
GCGCAATGGCACTTTCATTTGCACCGGCATACGGAGTAACTGAGGTAAAGGCTGAGGCAGCTGACATGCATATTGCTATGGTTACAGACTCCGGTGATATTACAGACCAGAGCTTTAACCAGACCACCTATGAGGCGTGTAAGGAGTGGTCAGCAGACAATGGCGCTGAGTTCAACTACTATAAGCCAGAGAGCGACTCTGACGAGGCTCGTAATGCAAGTGTTGACCAGGCAGTTGCAGATGGTGCTAATGTAATCGTGCTTCCAGGTTATATGTTCGCAGCTACCATCGTAGAGCAGTCTGAGATGTATCCGGATGTAGAGTTCATTGCACTGGACGTAAGTGCCGGTGATATCTGCGAGAAGGGTGTTGGAGAAGGTTACACCTATAATCCGGACGATTATGAAGTATCTGATTACTACAACACAGATAACGTATACTGCTGTACTTATCAGGAAGAGGTTTCCGGATATATGGCAGGATATGCGGCAGTGAAGCTTGGATACAAGCATCTTGGATTCCTTGGCGGAATGTCTGTACCGGCAGTTACACGTTTCGGATACGGATATGTTCAGGGCGTTGATGCAGCAGCGAAAGAGCTGGGAATCACAGATGAAGTAGAAGTTGAGTATGTATGCGGTGGTCAGTTCTATGGTGACGCAGATATTACAGCTTACATGGATACCTGGTACGGAAGCAAGGGCGTAGAGATCGTATTTGCATGTGGTGGTGGTATTTACACATCCGCAGCAGAAGCAGCTGCTAAGGCTGATGGTAAGGTAATCGGTGTTGATTCTGACCAGTCCGGAATTATTGGTGAGGATATTACTGTTACATCTGCTATGAAAGGTCTTGCACCGACTGTAAAGACTGCACTTACTGCAATCAAAGATGGCAAGTGGGATGAATATGCTGGCAAGATTGATAACCTTGGTCTTGTATCCGAGAATCCGGAGGATAACTATGTACAGCTTCCAATGGAAACAACCCAGTGGGATGACAACTTTACAGTAGATGATTACAAAGAACTTGTAAAGAAATTATACGCTGGCGAGATTGAAGTAAGCAACGATATTACAGCAATGCCGGAGACAGAGATTAAAGTTGAAGATTACGGCAGCATTAAATAAATAACTACTCCGCGTAGAATATGCAGGTGATAGTAAGGGGGAGTGAGCGGTGGCCACTCCCTTTCTTTGTCGGTAAGCTGCTTTTGTCCGGCCTGTCTTTCATCTGCACATATATGCTTGCAAAAAGGAGAGAGCGAAGATGAGTGAATATGCAATTGAGATGCTTGGGATAACGAAGCGTTTCCCTGGAATCATCGCAAATGACAATATAACACTTCAGTTAAAAAAAGGTGAGATCCATGCGCTTTTGGGAGAGAACGGAGCAGGTAAATCTACACTGATGAGCGTTTTGTTTGGTCTGTATCAGCCGGAAGAGGGCGAAATCCATAAGGATGGCAAAAAGGTAGAGATTAAAGATCCAAATGACGCCAACGACCTGGGTATCGGAATGGTACATCAGCACTTCAAGCTGGTAGAATGCTTCAGTGTTCTGGATAACATTATTCTTGGAGTCGAGACTACAAAAAATGGTTTCCTTCAGAAAGAGGGTGCCCGCAAAAAGGTTATGGAGCTTTCGAAGCGATATGGCCTGGCAGTAGATCCGGATGTCATTATTGAAGATACCACAGTTGGCATGCAGCAGAGAACTGAGATTCTGAAGATGCTTTACCGTGACAATGAGATCCTGATTTTTGACGAGCCGACTGCAGTTCTCACTCCCCAGGAGATCCAGGAGCTTATGCAGATCATGAAGAATCTTGCAGCAGAGGGAAAGAGTATTCTGTTCATCACCCATAAGCTGGGTGAAATTATGCAGGTTGCAGACCGTTGTACCGTTCTTCGAAAGGGAAAATATATCGGAACAGTAGATATTAAGGACACAAACCCTGAGAAGCTTTCTGCCATGATGGTAGGACGAGATGTAAATTTCGTTGTAGAGAAGGAGGAAGCGAAGCCCGGCGAGGTTGTTCTTGACATTAAGAATATGGTAGTTGGTTCTAAACGCCATAAGAACAATGCTGTAAATGGAGTTTCCCTTAAGGTTCACAGAGGCGAGATCGTATGTATTGCCGGAATTGATGGAAATGGACAGACAGAGTTTGTTTACGGACTTTCCGGTCTGGAGCCATTAAAGAGCGGCACCATCACCATGAATGGAAAAGATATTACTCACATGCCAATCCGTGAGCGTCTTACCTCCGGTATGAGCCATATTCCTGAGGATCGCCATAAACATGGTCTGGTACTTGATTATTCATTGGAAGACAATATTGTTCTTCAGAGATATTTTGAACCTCAGTTTACCAACAAATTTGGTTTCCTGAAACGTAAAGCGATTCGCAAATATGCCAACCATCTTATTGAGCAGTACGATATCCGTTCCGGCCAGGGTGCCATTACGAAGGCAAGATCCATGTCCGGTGGTAATCAGCAGAAGGCTATTATTGCCCGTGAAATCGATAAGAATCCTGAGCTGCTGATCGCGGTCCAGCCAACCCGAGGACTGGACGTGGGAGCTATCGAACATGTTCACAAACAGCTGGTACAGGCCAGAGATGCAGGCAAGGGTGTTCTTCTTATCAGCCTTGAGCTTGATGAGGTTATGAATGTTTCTGACAGGATTCTGGTAATGTATGAGGGAGAAATCGTAGGAGAATTTGATCCGAAGAAGGTAACTGTAGAAGAGCTTGGCCTGTATATGGCAGGCTCGAAGAGAAAGGAGATGAACAGCAATGAATAATGGATCCAAAAAGAAATCAAGTATCTTGAGAAACAATGCGGTTCAGACCATTATTGCATCTCTTCTTTGTATTGTGATCGGTCTTTTTATCGGATATATAGTGCTTCTCATTATTAATCCTAAGGGCGCATCAGAGGCTATTATGGCTATTCTGAAAAACTATTTTTACTATCCAAGCCAGAAGGCAATGATGAAATATATGGGAACTACACTGGTAAAGGCATCTGCTCTTTTAATGTGTTCTCTTTCCGTACTGTTTGCATATAAGGTTGGTCTTTTTAATATTGGAGCAGCCGGACAGTATGTAGTCGGAGCAGGAGCCTCTCTGTATTTTGCATTGAAGCTGGGGCTTCCGTGGTATGTCTGTGTTCTTGCAGCAATTGTGATCGCAGCACTGGTAGGAGGCATTTCTGGCGCATTAAAGGCTTATTTTAACGTTAATGAGGTTATTTCCTGTATTATGCTGAACTGGATTTCCCTGTATGTGGTAAATATGCTTCTTACCCAGGTGAAATCTGAGTCTACTCCTTATACCGTAGACCTTTCCAGTAAAAATAAAGCAGCCCTTCTTCCTAACTGTGGGCTGGATCAGATTTTCTCCGGAAATAAATTTGTTACCATTGGTCTTGTTATTTCTGTAGTTATGGCAATTGTTGTATGGATCCTTCTGGAAAAAACAAGATTCGGTTTTGAGCTTCGTGCAACAGGTATGAACAAAAATGCTGCAAAATATTGTGGTATGAAAGAGAAGAGAAACATAATTGTTACCATGATGATCGCAGGCGGACTTGCCGGACTTGGAGCTGCAGTGTTCTATCTCAGCGGAATTGAGACCTGGATGGTACAGCAGACAACTGTTCCGGGAATGGGCTTCAATGGAATTGCAGCAGCATTCCTTGGTGGCTTGAATCCTGTTGGAGCTATTTTTTCCTCTTACTTTATCCAGCATATTACAAGTGGCGGAAGCTATGTGGACAAAACCATGTACTGTGCACAGATTTCCGATCTGATTTCTGCGTTAATTATTTATCTGTGTGGCTTTGTCTTCTTCTTCAAACTTTGGTTAAATCGTTGTCTCGATAAGAGAGATGAGAAACACGCTGCAAAAGGAGGGAAAAAATAATGTTATTATTGATTCAGTATACATTAATCTTTGCTTCTGTATTGATCCTCGTAGCACTTGGCGGCTGTTTTTCCGAGCATAGTGGTGTTATCAATATAGGTCTGGAGGGTATTATGGTAATGGGTGCCCTTGGCGGAGCCCTGACTATGAAATATCTCCCGGATTCTGCACCAGCAGCTGTTGTGATCCTTCTGGTTGTGCTGGCAAGCGTGATCGTGGGAATGATATTTTCCCTGCTTCTTGGTGTGGCAGCTATTAATTTTAATGCAGATCAGACACTTGTAGGTACTGCGCTGAATCTGCTTGGACCGGCAGCAGCTGTTGTTATCGTACGTGCTATCAACATGGCTGAGAATCCGGATAATGTATCTTCTACAGTAGCTTACAAGACTGCCAAGAAGGCGTTCCTGATAAGATTCGGAAAGTTTGAATTCAGCTGGTTTATGCTTTTTGCCCTTCTGATCCTTATCGCATCATACATTGTCTTATATAAAACCAAATTCGGTCTTCGTCTGATGGCATGTGGCGAGCATCCTCAGGCCGCAGATTCAGTTGGTATCAATGTTTTCAAAATGCGCTATGCAGGCGTTCTGATCTCAGGGGCACTTGGAGGTCTGGGAGGACTGGTTTATATTACCGCAGGAGTCAGTGAGTGGAAATTTGAGAACGGAGTTGCAGGATTTGGTTTCCTTGCACTTGCAGTTATGATTTTCGGACAGTGGAAGCCGGTGAACATTGGACTGGCAGCGCTTCTGTTTGGTCTTTTCAGGGCTCTGTCAAACGTTTATACCGGATTTGACGTTCTGGTAGCGCTGAAGCTTCCAAGTACATTGTATAATATGTTCCCTTACATTATTTCCCTGATCGTTCTGGTATTTGTATCCAAGAATTCTAGAGCGCCTAAGGCAGAGGGTATTCCGTACGATAAGGGACAGAGATAGAAGGTGATATTATGAAGAATTACTCAGAAGATGCCAGCAGGCAGTATCATATCCAGGTTGCAAAGGGGGAAGTGGGACGGTATGTGATCATGCCGGGAGATCCCAAGCGTTGTGTGAAAATTGCCCAGTATTTTGATGATCCGGTTCTCATTGCAGATAACAGAGAGTATATCACATATACAGGAACTCTGGATGGGGTAAAGGTAAGCGTGACTTCCACCGGAATTGGTGGCCCCTCTGCATCTATTGCAATAGAGGAATTATTCCGTTGTGGAGCAGATACCTTTGTACGTATTGGTACCTGCGGCGGCATGCAGCCAGAGGTAAAAAGTGGTGATGTGGTAATTGCTACAGGAGCTATCCGTATGGAAGGAACCAGCCGGGAATACGCACCTATTGAGTATCCGGCAGTAGCCAATCTGGACGTAACAAATGCACTGGTAGCAGCTGCAAAGGAAAAAGGTCTTTCCTGTCATACTGGAGTTGTACAGTGTAAGGATGCTTTTTACGGACAGCATGAGCCGGAAGCGATGCCTGTAGGCTATGAGCTGATCAATAAATGGGAAGCCTGGAAGCGGATGGGATGCCTTGCTTCAGAGATGGAGTCAGCAGCACTTTTCATCGCGGCAGGGAAGCTTCGTGCAAGAGCCGGTTCCTGTTTCGTGGTAGTTGCGAACCAGGAAAGAGAGAAGCTTGGACTGGAAAATCCGGTTGTCCATGATACAGATGCAGCAATCCGTGTAGCGGTGGAAGCTGTAAGAAAACTGATCAAAGCTGATCAGAATTAAACCATGTAAGTTTAAAATATTAAAATAAAAGAAATGAGGATAAAAAAATGGACGTTAAAGAAATCTTAAAACATGTAGATCATACTCTTCTTCTCCAGCCATCTACATGGGAAGAAATCAAACAGATTTGTGATGATGCAATGGAATACGGAACAGCATCCGTATGTATTCCGCCAAGCTATGTAAAACAGGCAGCAGAGTACATGAATGGAAAAATGGCAGTGTGTACAGTTATCGGTTTTCCAAACGGCTATATGACAACTGCAGTCAAGGAATTTGAAACTAAAGATGCCATTGCAAATGGTGCTTCTGAGATTGATATGGTGATCAATATCGGCTGGCTGAAGGATAAGAAATATGACCTGATCGAGAATGAGATCCGTACCTTAAAGGCAGCATGCGGCGAGAAAATCCTGAAGGTTATCATCGAAACCTGTTTCCTTACCGATGAAGAAAAAATCAAAATGTGCGAGATCGTAACAGCAGCCGGTGCAGATTACATCAAAACTTCTACCGGTTTCGGCGGTGCAGGCGCAACATTTGCTGATATTGAGCTGTTTTCCAAGCATATCGGACCAAATGTAAAAATGAAGGCAGCTGGCGGAATTTCCTCTCTGGAAGATGCAGAGAAATTCCTTGCTCTTGGAGCAGACAGGCTTGGAACAAGCCGTATTATCAAAATTGTAAAGAACGAGAAGGCGACCGGTTATTGATAAGCTTTCTGTTCAGAATCTCATAATAAAAAAGAGGTGTGGAAATGGATAAAGACATGATAAATCAGCTGATAGATTCAGCAATCAGTCAGCTGAAATATTCCTATACACCATATTCTGAATTTAAAGTAGGTGCAGCCCTTCTTGCAAAAAATGGTGAGATCTACACTGGCTGCAATATTGAAAATGCCGGATATACAGCAACCAACTGTGCCGAAAGAACTGCTTTTTTTAAGGCGGTAAGCGAAGGCATCCGGGAATTTCAGGCAATCTGTGTTGTGGGAGGCAAGGACGGCATCCTTACTGAGTATACTGCTCCTTGCGGAGTCTGCAGACAGGTGATGATGGAGTTTTGTGATCCTGACACATTCAAAATCATTCTGGCAGTTGATAAAGAGCACTATGATATATATACTCTTAAGGAATTGCTGCCGTTGGGGTTTGGACCGTCTAATCTGGCCTGAGAAGTGACAGTATAAGTAATGCAGGAGAAAAGCTATGACAACAGAAGAATTAAAGGTATTGCCAAAGGTGGAGCTGCACTGTCATCTGGATGGATCTCTTAGCCGCGGATTTATAGAAAGCAGGCTTGGAAGAACAGTAAGTCCGGAAGAATTGCAGGTATCTGAAAACTGTACCAGCCTGGTAGAATATTTGAAGAAATTTTCACTTCCGGGACAATGTATTATGGATGAAAAGGGACTGGAAGAGGCTGGCTATGATGTGTTAAAAAGCATGAGACTTGAGAATGTGCGCTACGCAGAAATCCGTTTTGCACCTCTTTTATCCGAAACTTCTTCAATGAACTGCCGCTCTGTGATCGAGGCTCTTCTAAAGGGCCTTGATCGAGGCAGGGCAGACTTCGGAACTGGGTTTGGAGTGATCACCTGCGCCATGCGCCATCACAGTCAGGAGGATAACAGCCGCATGATAAAAACAGCCCGGGAATATCTGGGCTATGGCGTCTGTGCGGCTGATCTTGCAGGAGCAGAAAGCATGTATCCAATGTCACAGTTTATGGAGCTTTTTCAGAATGCTCGTAAGCTTGATATGCCATTTACTATTCACGCAGGAGAATGTGGAAGTGTGCAGAATGTTATTGATTCCGTAAGAGCAGGCGCAGGCAGGATCGGCCATGGTATTGCCCTTAGAGGGCATTATGATATTCAGAAGAATCTGGCTGATCATGGTGCCGGTGTTGAAATGTGTCCCATCAGTAATCTTCAGACTAAGGCTGTAAAGAGCACAGCAGAGTATCCTTTGCGGGAGTTTCTCGATGCAGGTCTGAAGGTTTCCATAAATACGGACAATCGTACTGTCAGTAATACAAGTCTTACGAAGGAGCTTAAGTTTATTCAGAATAATTACGGAATCCAGGATGAGGAAATCAGGCTCCTGATGAAAAATGCAGTGGATACGGCATTTGCCAGTGAAGATGAAAAAGAAAGACTGTATTCAGAGCTGCAGATCAGATGATGCAAAGGTGGTATAAGCAAGTATGAAAAGCAATAGAAATGGGGGATTTTGTTTTGAAAAAATATGAAAGGGTTTTCGTGATCGTACTGGATTCTCTTGGAATCGGTGCTATGCCGGATTCAGAGAAATATGGTGATGCCGGGGTTGATACATTCGGACATATTCTGGATAAAATGGGCTCCCTGGAAATACCAAACCTCAGAAAATTAGGAATGCTGAATCTTCATTCTGCAGGAAATATGCAGGGTGAGGACAAACCAATTGGCCGATATATGCGGATGGGAGAAGCCAGCAACGGCAAGGACACTATGACTGGTCACTGGGAAATGATGGGAATCAAGACTGAGAAACCATTTATTACCTTTACAGATACAGGGTTTCCGCCGGAGCTGATCCAGGAACTGGAGAAGCGCTGTGGCAAACGTGTTATTGGTAATAAAAGCGCCAGCGGCACAGAGATCATTGAAGAGCTTGGTGAAGAGGAAATAAATACAGGCGCTATGATCGTCTACACTTCAGCTGATTCTGTTCTTCAGATCTGTGGAAATGAGGAGACCTTTGATCTTCAGAATCTGTATCGCTGCTGTGAGATCGCCAGAGAAATCACCTTAAAGGATGAGTGGCGGGTAGGCCGTGTCATTGCAAGACCATATGTGGGCAAAAAGAAGGGTGAGTTTAAGCGAACCAGCAATCGTCATGACTACGCATTAAAGCCTACAGGAGTTACTGTTTTAAATGCGTTAAAGGATGATGGATTTGATGTGATCGGTGTAGGAAAGATCAACGATATTTTCTGCGGAGAGGGAATTACGAAAAGCTTTCATTCTGACAGCTCTGTACATGGAATGGAGCAGACGATTGAGCTATGCAAGGAAGATTTTAATGGTCTTTGCTTCGTGAATCTGGTTGACTTTGATGCGCTTTGGGGCCATAGAAGAAATGTAGAAGGCTACGCAAAAGAAATTGAGAAATTCGACAAAAATCTTGGTGTTTTGCTGCAGGAGCTCAAGGAGAATGATCTGCTGATTCTGACAGCAGACCACGGAAATGATCCTACCTACAGCGGAACTGACCATACCAGGGAATATGTTCCATTCATTGCCTATTCCAGAGAAATGGATAATGGAGGAGCTCTTGAAAACGAAGATACTTTTTCTGTTATCGGTGCCACAATAGCTGATAATTTCGGTGTGAAAATGCCGGAGGGAACGATTGGACATTCCATTTTAGAGAAGCTCTGAAACAGAAATAAATGATTAACAGCTTTTCGCAAAAATGAGGGAATCATATGAAGCATATTTACCTGCACGATGTACTTCCGTTCCTTCGGGAACTGGAACGAGAAAAACAGAAACAATTTGAAGCTTATTTTAGAACTGCACCTTTATGGCTTATGGACCTGTTTCAAAGCGAGGTGATGGAAGCCGGAACTATCTTTATCAGAGAAAACGAGCCGGCTGACACGATTTTTTTCGTTGCGAAGGGCAGGGTAAAGGCTACAGACTACCGGGTGTCTGGAATTGCTTACGACTTTATGAAGCCTATGAACCTGATTGCACTTGGAGGTATGGAGGTAATACTGGGACAGGGGACCTATAGGACTACTTTGCAGACAGAAACAGAATGTATTGTTGCAAAGCTGCCGAGAGCCCAGTATGAGAAATGGGTTTATTCAGATACGGAAGCATTTTGTATGGAGGCAAGGCTTACCTGTGTTTCTCTTTTGGAGGAGGTAAGAAGAAACCGACTTTATCTGTTTCTGGAGGGTGCTGACAGATTGGCTGTGCTTTTTACAGATTGGTTTGAAAAATATAACAAAAATGACATTTTACTGATCAACGAAAGCCGCCAGAACCTGGCTGATGAAACAGGCCTTTGTCTGAAGAGCATCAGCCGGGCTATTAAGAAATTCCAGGAAGACCGGCTGATCATGAAAAAAGGCAATCAGATATGTATTGACAGAAGGCAGTATGAAGGTCTGAAAAGAACAGTGGAAGATAAAATCGGTAAATAAAAAAGGAGAAGGTATACATGAACAAGTTATATGAAAAATTAGAAACCTGTCTTGCAAGTGTAAGAGCGAAGACAAATTTTAAGCCGGAGGTGGCGCTGATCCTGGGCTCCGGTCTGGGTGATTATGCAGATGAGATCCAGATCGAGGCTACTATTGATTATACAGATATTGAAGGTTTTCCAACATCTACAGTTGCAGGACATAAGGGCAGATTTGTATTTGGTTATGTAAAAAATGTGCCGGTTGTGATCATGCAGGGAAGAGTGCATTACTATGAAGGATATCCAATGGCTGATGTAGTGCTTCCTACCAGATTAATGGGAATGATGGGCGCGAAAAAGCTGTTCCTCACAAATGCAGCAGGTGGTGTGAACACATCCTTCAAACCGGGAGATTTCATGATGATCATAGACCATATCGCCACAGGTATACCAAGCCCACTGATCGGACCGAACATTGATGAGTTGGGAAGCAGATTCCCGGATATGAGTGAAGTATATAGTAAAAGAATCCAGGATGTGATCCGTACCTGTGCGAAGAATCAGGGAATTTCCATTCAGGAGGGTGTTTACGTCCAGTTTACAGGTCCAAATTATGAAACTCCGGCAGAGGTGAAAATGGCGGCTATCTGGGGTGGTGACGCTGTTGGAATGAGTACCGCATGTGAAGCTATGGCTGCCCGTCATATGGGACTTGAGGTGTGCGGAATTTCCTGTATCACCAACATGGCAGCAGGAATCTCAAAAGAAGAGCTGAACCACAAGGAAGTTCAGGAAACTGCCGACAGAGTGGCAAAATCTTTTAAAGAGCTGGTAACAGAAATCATTATTAATATGTAGTTGATATACGCAACGAAGGAGAAAAAATATGGGAATTGTTGTAATCGGTGATGTTTTTATCGATGTGAAAGGATATTCCACAGCACCATTTATTCCTGGAGGAAGAAATGC
>CAKRVL010000069.1 GCA_934408705.1 uncultured Blautia sp.
CGTCTGAAGCACTTGCAAATCTGATCACAGATGAGGAACTTTCTCCGGAATATATCATTCCGAAGGCATTCGATAAGCGAGTAGGACCAGCGGTAGCCAAAGCGGTTGCTGAGGCAGCAAAGAGAACCGGTGTAGCTCGTATTTAATAATCAAGATATATGCAGAATGATTTTATTGATGGAGCTCTTGGAACGGAAGAAGCCGTCGCAATTGTTCCTAAAGTAGAAGAGAAAATCAGAAATTTCAAAGGAACAGTTTTTTACACGAGATACGCATGAAACATGGTATCTGGATACGCAGGAGGGAAAGAAGCTTCCGGAAGTTCCAATCATAGTAGATGCTGAATGTTGTGCAGGGGCTAATCTGCGATCTTATTATGCAGAAATACAGGCAGATTACATTTCCACTGGTGAGTATAATCTTAAAATTAAAGTAGATTGGTCTGAAAATCCCAGCTATGATTGGCATTCTGTAACACTTTTGAATGGCAAAAAAATTGAAATGAAGACTGGAATCTGTGCGGTTAGTTTTACTGAAGGTTCTGGATATTCGATAGAATATGAGTGTAATAAAGGTGATACTGAATGCCATTTAAGTTTGCCAGTAAAATAGATTATTATAAAAATAAACAAAGAGTTCTAATATAAATTGTTACAGGGAACACTCGCAAGCTAGAGTGTTCCTGTTTTTCTTATATATCGGTTTTCTTTTCGTGGCGTTTTTGTTATGGAAATGAATATATGCGAGTAAAAGAGAATGTAATGCCAGGGCTTTCACATAAAAATATCTTTGCAAGAAAAGTGCCAGTTATTGGACAGTACCTTCTTAACAGCATTTTTGAAAGCAAATTTTCGTCAGATTATACATAAAAATGGAATTTTTATAGCACAAAAAATTACAGGCAGAAACTAATCAAATGTTGTAATCAGGCTATGATTATGGCATAATAATTAAGGATATGTTAAAACTGAGAAAAATCCACGTTAATAAAAAAGAAAATACTTTGAGAAGAAAGGTCGTTTCTGCATGTGATGCAGAGGAATAAACGACGACAGAGGAGTAAAACATGGCAATTTTTTCAATGGTTTTATCTTTGCTATGCGGTGTATCATTTTTCTTATTTGGAATGTCCCTGATGGGAGACGGATTGAAATCTGTTGCCGGAAATAAGCTGGAAGCATTCCTTTACAAAATGACAAATACCCCGCTGAAGGGAGTAGCACTTGGAACAGGTGTTACCAGTGTAATTCAGTCATCATCCGCTACGACCGTAATGGTTATCGGTTTTGTTAACTCAGGTATGATGAAACTGAAGCAGGCAATTGGTATTATCATGGGTGCAAATATCGGAACCAGTATTACAGGATGGATTCTGTGTCTGTCTTATATTCAGGGCTCCGGTGGAATTGCAAGCATTCTTTCTACAGCTACCATTTCCGCAGTAGTTGCAGTTGTTGGTATTGTGCTTCGTATGGTCTGTAAGAGATCTGTATACAGAAATATCGGAAATATTATGCTGGGCTTTGCTATTTTAATGAATGGTATGCAGATGATGAGTGGAGCAGTTGCTCCTCTTCGTGAAAGTCCTGTTTTTATCGAGATGTTGACAATGTTCTCTAATCCTATTGCAGGTATTCTGGTAGGTGTTGCGTTTACGGCAGTCCTTCAGAGTGCATCCGCCACTGTCGGTGTACTGCAGGCTCTTTCTGTAACCGGAATTCTTACCTTTGCGAGTGCATTCCCGATCGTTCTTGGTATCGGTGTTGGTGCTGCATGTCCGGTACTGATTTCAGCTGTTGGAGCTAATAAGAATGGTAAGAGAACAGCTCTTGTGTATTTGCTGAATGACTTATTCGGCTTGATCCTGTGGTCCATCATATTCTATACAGTGAATGCGATTGTTCATTTTGGCTTTTTGGATATGATTATGACACCGGTTTACATTGCACTTTTGAATACAGTATTCCGTGTGGCAACTGTAGTAGTGCTTTTCCCATTTATCCCTAAGCTTGAGCAGCTTGTATGCTATCTGGTTAAGGACAGTGCAGAGGAACTGGAAGATGAAGCTGACTTCGACCTTCTGGAGGAGCGTCTGCTGAATTATCCTGCGCTTGCAATCGCGCAGTGCCACCGTGCTATGAATGGTATGGCTAAGAAGCTTCGCAAGAATGTAAACAGAGCCATGAATCTTCTGAATGATTATCAGCAGGATAAATACGACAAGGTACAGCGTAAAGAGGATCTGATCGATAAGTACGAGAGTCGGCTTGGTGAATATCTGATCCAGTTAACTAAACGGGAAATGAATACCGCACAGACACGACAGACTTCTTTGTATCTGCATGCTATCAATGACTTTGAGCGCATTGGAGATCACGCATCTTATATTGCACATATGTCTAACGAAATGCATGATAATCACACAAATTTCTCTCAGGTAGCATGGGATGAGCTGAACGTAGTCATGGATGCTGTTCGTGAAGAAATCAATGTAACCTGTAATGCTTTCATGAACGATGATAAGGAAGCAGCCCAGCGTGTAGCACCGCTTGGCGTAGTGATCACCCGGCTTTGCGATGAGTTGAAAATGCGTCATGCAGAGCGCCTTAGCCAGGGCAAATGTGGCCTTGAGGAAGGAACTGTATTCAGTGATATCCTGAACAGTTTTGGACGTATTGCAGCCCATTGTGCAAGTGCTATGACAGCGCTTATGAAGAGTGGGGAAGAGACTACAGATATCCATATTCATAACTCTAAGATATATCCTTCGGACAGCTTGGAATATTACACATATTTCAAGGAATACAGACAGAAATATGATATTGGAACAGAAGTAGAACATACGCTGAGTATGGAACCAGAAGAGGTTGAATAGATTATCCGGACCATGGGTGATGAAGAGTCAACCGGATATTCGCAACCGACCCGGGGGACTTACTTGGTTCAGTTAAATAAAACCGTCAGATATTTTTTCGCAAATAAAGCGAGAAAACATCTGGCGGTTTTTTATGTAATTAGAATAATATGAAATGAGTGTCCCAAGTTCGAAAGCCTTATCGTGCAAGCACGAACAGCTTTTTGACCTTTTGACACTGGCATCTATAAGAACAAAATGCTCTATCAAACAATAACAAAATACTACATATACCTATCACATACAGAGAGAATACAAAACAAAATTAAAGCAGTAAAAAACTCATATAATCCAAATTCTTTCTGAAAAAAATGTGATTATCAAGTGTGATACACGTATATTCTATGTGTGGTTGAGACTGTTTTACAGATAACTGTGCATATACTAAATAGTTATGTATAGTTTATCTTGTGGGAGTTTGAACAACCAGCTATTTCAATGAAGTGTGAACCGGATAAGTTGCTGCAGCTTCTTTCTGACCTGCGTCTGTGTTCGCAGTCTTGTCTGTGTCGTCTGGTACATATTCTACGATATCATTCAGATCACAGTTAAGGATGGTGCATAATCGGTCTAATGAAAAAATTTCTACATTTTCATTATTTCGAAGTCGAAGCAATAATCTTTTATCTATTCCGCACTTTTTGGTGAGATAGTATTGTGAAATATGGCGATTTTTCAAGGTCTCCCAGAATCTGTCGTATTTTATCATCGTTCAAATTCCTGTCCATTTTGTTCTTGCCATATCTCTATTATGGGTATAAAATTGAAAACATAACAGGGTGATTATAAACACCCTATCTGGAGGAGGATAGATCATGCGAAAAACATTAAAAATAGCTGGTTCCACGGTTTTTGTTCTCTTTTTATCAGGAAACCTTTTTTACTGTATGGTAGCCGGGGCTGGCACAGGTGCTGGGGCATTGGCGTATGTGCTCATGGCGGCCGTGTTGTCTGTGCTTATTTCTGTAATCCTTTGCCTGGGGTTTCACTATATCTGCCACTTGAGAAAGATGCTTCGTGAGCTGGGAGAAGAATAGTATAAAATTGTTACTGTTTGCTGGAACATAAATTCATATCCGATTGACGCTTAATCTGTATTTATATATAATGATATGAGTGTCAAAAGGTCTTTTGACACTCATTTTATACCCGGATTGCTACGCTGCTACGCAGCTTCCGCAATCCTCCAAATATTCGAAATCCGCTGATTTACTGCGTAAATCGCTACTTTCTCATATTTGGCGTGTCCTAAGTTCAAACGCCTTATCGTGCAAGCACGAACAGCTTTTTGACCTTTTGACACTGGTATTATATGATGTTGGGGTCAAAAGGTTTTTTGACCCCTTTGATACCAGATTGCTACGTGCTTTGCACTCCCGCAATCTTCAAAAACATTCGTAATCCGCTCATTTTTCTTAGAAAAATGGCTACTTACTCATGTTTTTTGCGGGTCAAGAGATCAAAAATCCTCTTGCAAGCGAGCTTGCATCGGCTTTTTGACTTTTGACCCTGGTATCATTATATAATAAAAAAATAATAAATGTTTATGTGAATGCATGTTAATAGAAATTGGCCTACTATTGTAAAGAAAGTGCGTTGTATTTCCGGATTAAGAAGATAACAGAACGGGTGTGCAAAGAATGGTATGGAGAAGAAAAAAGGCGGAAACGTAATACCGGACAGGGAACTTCTGTTTATACTGGAGCAGGAGCCCTCCAGGGGTATGGAGCAGCTCATTGCGCAATATTCAGGACTTTTGTGGACTCTGGTGCAGAATTATCTGGACAATCCAGAAGACCAGAAAGACTGCGTAAATGAGACCTTCGAGCAGTTTTACTACAACCGAAAATGTTTTACCCCGGAGAAGGGAACTTTGTCCGCATATCTTGCAGGAATGCTGCGAAAGCGGGCAATTACTTTATATCGCAAAAATTCCGTACGTAAATGGGAAGAACTAACCGATGGATATGAGGCCGGGGATTCCCAGATAGAAAAAATGGCAGAGAACCTGGATCTTCAGCAGGCGTTGTCTGCCTTGAAACCTGACGAACTGGAATTGATCCGGATGAAATATTATGAGGGGATGACGGTACAGGAGATTGCAGCCTCTCTGAATATTTCTTACGAAACAGCGAAGAAACGTCACCAGAGAACCCTGAGCAAGCTTCAGAAAATGCTTCTCCTTGTTCTGGCTATGGTACTGGCAGGACTCCTTACTGCTTGTGCAATCCGTATCCTGCAGCATTTTGGTATTATATCTGGATATGGTATCAATCAGGATCAGGAAGAAAGAGTTTACGTTCTGGAAGAGCCCGTGGAGGATGAAAATACAGATGGCAGCTGCGGCATAGAGGACGTGGTGGTGAAAGAAGGAAAGGCGGTCATTCGTCTGTGGATGAAGGAGAATCCACAGACGGAGGAGAGTCTACTGGTTGAAGAGAGCCGGAAAAACGCAGAAGAAAGTGAAAAATTGGCGGATACAGTCCAGGGTGGTACAGAGGCATCTGGAACTCCGATAGAAGTTTCTGCCATCAATTTCTGGCTTGGTTTTTCAGACATGGAAGATATCCAGCCCGAGCTGGCTTCCCAGGTCACAAGCTGGACGAAAGACGGCATCTGGTACAAAGAACTGACATTTAAGAATTTACAGATGCCTCAGGCGAAAGAAATACAGGGAGATAAAGCAGAAGAAAGCAGCGCCCCTTCCACATACGCCTTGTATGTAGAGTTTAACGGAACCCGCCTGGATTTCACCGTCACAGCAGCCTGGGAGGATGAGCTGGAAAATTATGCCTACAGCCTCAAGGACGATGGAGGAATCCTGGCAGATCCGGTTATGGAGAAAGGACATCTCCTGGTCTCCATTTATCCGCTGAATCTGGGAGACTACGAGATTACCCCGTCCCTTATCCGGAACATGTACGCATACTCCGATGAAGAAGCACAGGTTACTGTGACTGGGGAAGATAAAGTGGTAAGATCTGGGGAATGCATTGGTTATCATCCAAATGGAACCGAAGAATATTTTCAATGGGATTTTGGGGAAGCAGAGCCTGGAACTTATACCTTGAAAGTTCCATTTATATACGAGACAAAGAAAGACCAGAATCTTTCCATCCCTATGGATCTGTTTCATATGACATGGAGTCGGGAGAAAAATCCTATTTCCGGTGGAACTGTGAGTATAAGGAGCTGTGAGAAATCAGATGAAGAAACAGGTGGAAACCACTGGAAACTCCAGCTTCAGTTCACCCCAGAGGACCCCAGACGCAGCCTGGCTACGTTACCCCTGTCCATAAAATCAGGAGGCACATCCGTAGGAATCGCTCACATAACTTCAGCTGTTTCCGATACACCAGTGAAGAAGAACATTATGGAATACGACCTGGAACTCTTACAAAATCCAGGAGAAGATTCCGAAATTTCTCTCACCACCGAGAATCTGGATGATACCTCCCTGAGAGAAATCTGGTACCGCCTGGATGAGACTTTTACAGTAAAATTTCATGTGGAGTAAGTATTTCCAATAAGTCAAACGCATACCAGTGCATAAATAACGAACAAAACTCACAGCGCGTGTTTTGTCTCATTTATAAAAGTGCAGATATCAAAGCATATTAAGTTTTGGTACCTGCGCTTTTTTTCTGCAAAAGCGGGGAGGTGCGAAGAACTGAAACAGAGCAAGAAAATTCTTCAGCTTGCTCGTGAATGTGTGGAAATGAGCGAAAAAGTGCGGCCAGAGGTAATCTGGTTGTCAGACGTGTACGATTGGTTCCGGGAGCGAAAGGGAATCCGAAGAAAGGCAGATGCAGATATTCTGATTTCCGAAAGAATGCATGGAATTTCAGCACTTTTGAAAGTGAGATACTGGAGGACGGGCAAACATATTCCATTGAACCGTGAACAGTGCCAGAAGTTAGGAATGGCACTGGAACTGGATGAAAATGAGATGAGAAGTCTGCTCCAGCGTTATTACGATCGCACCGACATTTCCTGGCTGGAAGAGCCGGAAACCTCCGATCGGGTATATTGGGAGCGCCGTAACAGGATGGAAGATTTGCAGAAAGAATATCTGACCAAAACAGATCCGGACCGTTTTTTACATAGAAGTGTTATCAATGGAAAACAGAAGGAGAATTTCCGGCACCTCTATTATGTAGATGCAGGCAGATACACCCTGCTAGGAGATCAGTCTGATTATCTGGAACGGGCGGCCAGCATGAGCTATCACACCGAGCTGAAAAGGATCATGCTGCTGCGTGGCGAGATTCCGAGAAAAACAATGATACGTCATATCATCATTTTGTGCGCACCTTATCTGAGTGCGGAGCGGCTGAATGAGAATCTGAAGGCATTTGGCTATCAGCCTCTGGATGAAAACCACACCCAGATCGACGGAACCCATCTGGACTGGCTGCTTATCCGTATCTTGAAAATATATGCGGACTGCTGCAGCGGAAAGGATCCTGAAGAATGCATTTTGTGGCTTCAGAAATGTTTCCGGATCCTGGATCATTTTTTTGCAGACCAGGGAATAATTGGATTGCGCCTTATGTACTTTAAGGCTTTAGAACGTTAAAATAAACGATCGCACTAGAGCGTGCAGATTGCAGGAATGATTTTTCAAACAGGTTCTAGAATTAGAAAAAGTGCAAGTAAAAACGGAAATAAGGACGGAAAGGGAAATGAAACAGGACGCAGAGAAGCGAAGGCTGGAGTGGAGAGCCGCCCAGATAGAATTGCGCAAAAGTTTTGCCAATACACCAGCGGGATTTAAAAGCAAGGATGTGGAGCTGGCAGAGGAGAACGCACTTTTGTCCGACTGGGAAGAGTACAGGGAAAAACAGCAGAACCGGCTTTGCGGCGAATACCGGAAAAATCAGGGAATTTTCGTAGGCAGAAAAAGGGAACTGCAAAGGATAACGGAGCAGATCTGCCTAGGAAAAGGCACTCCTGTGATCGTCTACGGACTTGGAGGCAGCGGAAAAACTGCCCTTGTCCATGAGTGGATGAAAAGAAATCAGGACAGGTATGTGCATGTACTGGAAATGCAGTTTAAATACAGCCTCTGCGATACCGTCTGTGACGATGAAAACCTGAACATCACAGATCTGACTTACCGAAAAGAATTTCACGGAAACAAGACCAGATATTTTCACCTGAAGCTTGACCAGCTTGCAGACCATGTGCGGAAATATAAAACCCTGATTCTCATAGACGCATGTGATTTTGGAAAAGATCGGAATATGAAATATGTTTTTTCCTTGCCCTGCGACCTGATCGTGACCACCAGGGTGAACCCGGTTTTGTGGGGGTATGAGGATGGGATTCTGATGGAGAGTTTGCAGGAAACAGAATGGGATATATTTTTTCACAGCTATTTAA
Organism: uncultured Blautia sp.; assembly: GCA_934408705.1. Classification (GTDB taxonomy): domain Bacteria; phylum Bacillota; class Clostridia; order Lachnospirales; family Lachnospiraceae; genus Blautia_A. Next base: position 8,300 of record CAKRVL010000069.1, read on the forward strand.
AAGAAGATTATGAGAAATATTCTGCCATTATCCAAAAACAGATGGACTACTCAAAGGGGCATTTGACCTGGATGATGTTTACTCTCCGTGGAATAAAAGAAATTCAGAAGAAAAAATACAAAAGTGAAGAGGCGTGGTTCCATCTGCAACAGGAATTCCAGGAGTTTGAAAAAGGCATATTATCACCGGTTCTTCTGGCTCCGGTAAATCCTATGCTACCTACAATCTGCTGGACCGGCTTTTGACAAACGGAGTTCATATGCTGGTGGTAGAGCCTGCCAAGGGAGAGTACAAACAGATTTTTGGAAATCTGGCACATGTAAATATTTACACCACAGAATCCACCACCTACCAGCTCCTTCGGATCAATCCCTTCCAGTTCCCGGACAAAATACATATTTTGTCCCATATCGAACAGGTGATGCAGATCTTTTCTGCTTCCTGGCCTCTGTATGCGGCCATGCCTGCGATTTTGAAGCAGTCTGTAGTGAATGCCTGTTACATGAGATGGAGCGTGAAGATTGCATTTGGAATGATCAGATTGATTTTTAGTTTCATATAAAAGAAACTTTACAAAAACAGTTGTTATATGAACCCGATTTTTTATAATAACAAAAAGGTGCTGGAATAAAATCCAACACCTTTTATTGTGATACCAGATGGTACTTTCAATTAAAATAATGATTATTTCTCTACAAGCAGTGACTCTCCAGTCATCTCAGCCGGCTGCTCCATGCCCATAAGCTGGATCAGTGTCGGGATGATGTCTGCCAGGCAGCCATTCTCGCGAAGGGTATACTTCGGATCTGCATTAACCAGAATGAACGGTACCGGGTTGGTAGTGTGAGCAGTGTATGGCTCGCCTGTCTCGTAGTCTACAAGCTGCTCTGCGTTACCGTGGTCAGCACAGATGAACATCTGTCCATCAACCTCTTTCAGAGCCTCTACAGCCTTTCCTACGCACTCATCAACAGCCTCAACAGCTTTAATGGCAGCTGCCTCAACACCTGTATGACCAACCATATCCGGGTTTGCAAAGTTAACGATGATTACGTCGTATTTCTCAGATTTGATTGCTGCAACAAGCTTCTCACAAACCTCAGGAGCGCTCATCTCCGGCTGAAGGTCATAAGTCGGAACCTTCGGGGATTTTACAAGGATTCTGTCCTCGCCTTTGTTTGGCTCTTCAACGCCACCGTTGAAGAAGAAGGTTACATGAGCATATTTCTCTGTCTCAGCGATACGTGCCTGAGTCATATTGTGGGCTGCAAGGTACTCGCCGAAGGTATTGTGAAGTTGAACCTTATGGAATGCAACCAGTTTATTTCCGATTGTGTCATCGTAATCTGTGAAGCATACATATGTGAGGTCAAGGCGTTTCTCTCTTGCAAAGCCTGTGAATTCGTCATCACAGAAGGCTCTTGTAATCTCACGTGCACGGTCAGGACGGAAGTTGAAGAATACAACAGAGTCCTTGTCAGAAACAACAGCGACCGGTTTGCCGTCTTTCTCGATGACTGTTGGAAGAACGAACTCATCTGTCTTGCCATTATCATAGGAAGTCTGAACAGCCTCAGCTGCGTCTGTTCCCTTAACGCCCTCGCCCTTGGTAAGTGCGTTGTAAGCAAGCTCAACACGATCCCAGCGGTTGTCACGGTCCATTGCATAATAACGTCCGGAAACAACTCCGATCTCACCTACGCCAAGCTCGTCCATTTTCGCCTGGAGCTGCTCAATATATCCCTTTCCAGAAGCCGGAGGAGTGTCACGGCCGTCCAGGAAGCAGTGTACATAAACTTTCTTAAGGCCCTCTTTCTTAGCCATCTCAAGAAGACCGAAGAGGTGAGTAATGTGGCTGTGAACACCACCATCAGAGAGAAGTCCCATAAAGTGGACAGCAGAATCGTTCTCCTTAGCATTCTTCATAGCTGTGAGAAGAGCCTCATTCTGGAAGAAATCTCCATCCTGGATCTCTTTGGTGATTCTGGTAAGCTCCTGGTATACGATACGGCCTGCGCCCATATTCATATGACCAACCTCAGAGTTACCCATCTGACCGTCTGGAAGACCTACAGCCAGTCCGCTTGCATTACCTTTTACAAAAGGATATTCAGCCATCAGCTTGTCCATGACAGGTGTGTTCGCTTCATATACAGCGTTTGCGTCATGTCTTTCATTCAGGCCATATCCATCAAGAATCATTAAAACCGTTGGTTTTTTACTCATAATGTGCTCCTTTATATGATAAAATTTACCTTTTGTTTCTCCTTATATATAGTATCAAAAATCTGGAATTTTTCAATCACAATTTTCCGGATTTTTATTTATTTTCCGTAAACCCTTATAGTCTTGGAAATACGCTTCACTGAAGACTTATTGGAAAGCTCCTGTACGGCAGTCTTGAAATCACCCTCACGAACCTTGGAGGTGATCACAACAACCTCTGCTAGATGATCGTCCTGGTTCTGGCTGTCCTTCTGGATGATCTGTGCAATGCTTACATGATATTTCGCAAAAGTTTCTGTCATCTCAGCAAGCACACCACATCTGTCTTCTACATGAAGACGCAGGAAATAGCGGTTGTAGGTGTCTTCCATCTTTTTCACCGGAAGTTCTTTGTAGCAGGTACATCCGATGCGTCCGCAGCAGTTTGCTTTAATATTGCGGACAATGTCAAAAATATCGCCAACTACAGCACTGGCAGTAGGAAGTTCTCCGGCACCCCGGCCAAAGAACATGGCATCTTCCACAGCATCACCGTGAACGAAGACGGCATTATAGGAATCATTGACTGTAGCAAGAGGATGGTCATTTGGAATCAGCATTGGGCAGACATAAGCTTCTATGCCTGTGTCTGTGTTTCGGGCAACACCAAGAAGCTTGATCGCACTGCCCATTTCTTTTGCATAGCGGATATCTTTGGCTGATATTTTGGTAATTCCTTCAATATAAACATCATCGAATACCACTCTGGAATTAAAGGCAACACTGGAAAGAATGGCAACCTTACGTCCGGCATCAAGTCCGTCGATATCTGCGGTGGGATCAGCTTCTGCGTAGCCAAGCTCTGTGGCAAGTGCAAGAGCATCTTTAAATTCCATATTTTCCTGAGACATTTTTGTGAGAATGAAGTTCGTGGTTCCGTTTACAATTCCCATAACCTCACTCATATGGTTGCCTGCAAGACACTGCTTCAGAGGGCGGATAATGGGGATTCCGCCTGCTACAGCTGCCTCAAAAAGGAAGTCTGTGCGGGAATCTTTTGCGGCATCCATAAGTTCTTTTCCATGGACTGCAATCAGGTCTTTATTGGCAGTTACCACATGCTTGCCTGCGTGTAGTGCATCCAGAATATAGGTTCTGGCTGGCTCAATGCCTCCGATGAGCTCGATCACAATATCAATAGAAGGATCATTTTTGATATCCTCCCAGTTGGCTGTAAGCAGTGACGGATCCTCAACCTTGCCGGCTGCTTTCTCAAGATTGCGAACAAGAATTCTGCGGATTTTGACTTGGCAGCCAATCTTGGAGGTCATTTCTTCTTCCTGACCTTTCAGAACCTTGTAAACACCGGTTCCAACTGTTCCAAGCCCGAGCAGGGCTGCGTTTATAACTTTTTCTTCCATGGGGAACTCCCTTCTTTATATGAATAGTAAACGGTATGTCTGGTGATACAGACATTACCCATAAAAATTATCTGGCTGTAGAATACCTTGTGTAAGCGATAAAAAGACATATGTATCTCACATGCCAACAAATTATGTGCTTCTTATAGTATGGCAGATTGGATGATTTGTCAAGACCGGAGAGTTCAGCAAAACTTTTTTTCATGGAGAAAGTGGAGTATCCATATTCTCCCAGCTGTATTTTCTGGTTGTTTCAGCATCAAAAGAAGATGGTGTGCCGGTACCTTCATAATAATAACTTTCACCGTTGCCGTATACCACTACACCGTACCAGGTGACGGAGGAGGATTTTTGTTTTACCTTCCAATTGTTAGATACACCGTAAGGCCTCAGATAAATAAACAAATTCGTGCCTATAGGGGTGTTATTATCGACTTTTTTTCCTTTAATCAGGATATTTTCCCAATTCCCATTTACCAATCCCATGTTAATGCTTCCGGATGTTACAGAGATTGCATAGCCCATATCTTCTTTCAGGAAAGTAAGGGTTCCGTCATTAAGTATATTGGTTATGGCAGATCTGATCTTCCGCGCGTTGACGATATCTACAGCACGTCTTGATTTTTCAAGTTTCGATGCAAAAATCGGAATAGAGCAGGAGACCAGAACAGCAATAATTGCGGCTGTGATAAGAAGCTCTGAGAGGGAAAAGCCTTTTGTGTGCCTTGCTTTGTTTTTCATTAGTACTCTCCATAAAAGATATCTTAGCTTTACCTTATATAAAAGTTTAGCCAGATGCGGGGCATTTGTCCAGTATTTTTAGCAAAAAGAACAGCAATTATGAAATAAAAGAATATTTTCAAATAGGGGCTTGAAAGTAGAAAAAATATAGAATATAATCGCCCTCAAACGATATTTTTTTATGGAGGAAAAAAATAAAATGCAGACAGATATGACTGTGGGGAAGCCTATGAAAATGCTGTTGAATTTTACCATTCCGGTTTTTCTGGGAAATGTGTTCCAGCAGCTGTACAGTATGGCCGATGCGGTTATTGTTGGAAAGTTTGTAGGAACTAAAGGATTGGCAGCAGTAGGAGCCACCGGTACTATTACTTTCCTTATTATTGGATTTCTGATGGGTGTCACAACAGGTGTTACAGTTCTCACCTCTCAGAAGTTCGGAGCAGGAAGAATGGATGAGATGCGTAAGACGGTTGGTAATGCGGCGATTCTATCTGCTGTGATTGCGGTTGTTATGACTGCAGTAAGTATGTTGGGAATGCACAGGCTTCTTGTATTCATGCATACACCTGAGGATATTTTTGATGGTGCATATGGTTATATTAT
>CAKRVL010000070.1 GCA_934408705.1 uncultured Blautia sp.
CTGGAGACAGATAAAAATATAACATTTCTTCTGGATAAAAACGGGATTACCAATTACAAAGGTTTTCTGCGAAAATTTAAGGAAACTTATGGGGAACCGCCGAAGGAAGTAAGGAGAAGATTTTAAACCCGTTGAAAATGAAAAAAGCAGGACAGCCATAGAAGTTTACATAAGTCTGTCCTGCTAAATTAAAACTAACACATTATAATTGTTCTTTATTTTTTACAAGCATCTCATGGATGATATTCTGGGTATAAGTGCCAAGATGCTTCTTATCCTCTTTCTCCAATTGGTCTATGTAGATGGGCTTGCCATATTCCAGGATAACGTGTGTCTTTTTAACCTTAGGAAAATGATTTTCCCAGATGTCAGCGGAACCACTGATAGCCATAGGGATAATAGGACAATTGGCCTTGGAAGCAATCTTGAAGCTGCCTTCATGGAATGGAAGCATGTCCAGCTCATCCTCGTTTTTGTTTCGTGTGCCCTCCGGGAAAATGCAGATGGAAATGCCGGATTTCACCTTCTCAATAGCGGTAAGAATAGTCTTCAGCCCCTGCTTCAGATCATTGCGGTCAAGAAACAGGCAGTGAAGGCGCTTCATCCAGGTGGAAAGAAGAGGAACCTTTTCCATCTCCTTCTTCGCTATATATCCGGTGCGGATAGGACAACGGGGATAGGTGATCGGTACATCAAAAAAGCTTCGATGATTTCCAATGTAAAGAACCGGCACATCATTTGGTACATTCTCTTCTCCGATAACGGTCAGCTTCACCCCGGATACCCACAGCACACATCGGAAAACTGCCTGGACGATGCGAAGAGAACTGATTTCCTTTGCCATAGGATTGAATTTACCGATGATCCACTCTATAAAGAGGATGGGAATGGATAAAATCAGAAATCCAACCACTACGATCACGCATAAAATAAAACGAATCATATGATTTTCCTTTCTTTAATCTGCGCCTTAAGCATTGAAGAATGCTTTGGCACAATTATCTATGTCTATTATATGTAATTTCAAAAATTCTTGCAATAAATCTTTTTTATTCCTCATAGAATAAAATAAATGGACAGTCTGAGGTGACCTGATGAAAAAAGCGTCAGTTCTTCTGGGGGTGATCTGGTGGTCCCTGCTTTTTCTTAGTGGCTGTAATTTTATCCGGATTGAGGAGGAGCCACGGAAGCCTCTGGAATATTCCATTGTAAAAAATGAAGATCTGCCGGCTGAACTGGCGGCTTTGATACAAGAGAAAAAGGCGAAAGCATTTCAGCTCACATACCAAAGTGAAAAAGATTTATTTCTCATAAAAGGCTACGGACAACAGATGAGCGGTGGTTATAGTATTTCTGTAGAGGAACTGGGGGTTACGTCCCAGGCAGTTTTTTTCCGGACTCAGCTGATCGGCCCACAGGATGAAAAAATAGTGCTCAGTCCGCCTTCTTATCCTTATATTGTGGTGAAAATGGCATATAGAAAGGAACCGGTAATATTCGAGTAAAAAGCAGAGTGTGACCAATTGGAATATTGTATAGAGATAGCAAAAAGGAGTGGAAAATGGTGGAATTAAGAAAAGAAAGTGTGCAGATGCTTCATGTAAAAAGCCGTGCTACCAGCCAGGTGACCTTTGATACGGATTATAATGTACCCGATGCCAGACCGGATATAGGCCGTCTGATCCAGAGCAAGGGTGAGGTTTCTATGGATGAGGTGCGCCTTAGTGAGGGAAAAGCATTTATCAGCGGAAGCCTGAATACAGATGTTCTCTATGTGGGGGAGGAAGATCAGAAAGTAAGCAGTCTGGGGGCAAAACTGCCATTTAGTGAGACTTTGAACCTGGAAGGAATCGTAAGCGGAGATAAAATGTGTCTGAGGTGGGAGATTGAGGATCTGAGTGTACATATGATCCATTCACGGAAGCTGAATATAAAAGCTATTGTCACTTTTTTTGCAGTGGTAGATGAGATGGTGGGAGTCCAGCTTCCCGTAGAAATTAATGAGGAAGGAATTTCTGTAAAAAGAAAAAATGTCCGGTTAATGAGCCTTATGGTACATAAAAAGGACACTATGCGGCTTAAGGATGAGGTTACGTTAGTGTCCAATAAACCGAACATTGAACAGCTTTTATGGTACACGATTGAAGTCCGGGGAATGGATCTGCGTCCAGAGGATAATGTGATAAAAGCAAGAGGAGAGTTGTCTGTTTTTGTACTTTATTCCGGTGAGGATGAGGAGAATCCTCTTCAGTGGGCTGAGTATGTATTGCCGTTTAATACAGAGGTGGAATGCACGGGCTGCACAGAAGAGATGATTCCGGACATTGGATATTCTGTTGTGCACCAGAGCATAGAGGTGAAGCCGGATTCCGATGGGGAAGAGCGGGTTATGGGCGTGGATGTGGTTCTGGAGCTGGATATGAAGCTTTACAGGGAAGAAGAGCATGATCTGATCCTGGATGTATATTCGCCTTTGAAGGAATGCGTTCCCCAGGGCAGAGAAATGTGTCTGGAAAGCTTGTTGGTGCGGAATGATTCAAAATGCCGGGTATCTGACCGCATTGAGTTAAAGGAAAGTCAGGGGAAAATCCTTCAGATCTGTCACAGCCAGGGCAGAGTAAAGGTGGAGAAAACTAAAATCGTGGAAAATGGAATCCAGGCAGAGGGAATCGTGTTTATGAAGATCCTGTACATTACAGGGAATGATGATATGCCTTTTTACTCTGTTGATGGAATGATTCCTTTTTCCCATGTAATAGAAGCCAATGGAATTAATTCCGACAGTATCTTTTTCCTGCAGGCAGACCTGGAGCAGCTGTCTACATCCATGATCGACAGCAGTGAAATCGAAGTGAAGGCTGTGATCAGCCTGAATGTACTGGTGCTTCAGTGCGAAAAGCGGTTGATCATCAACAAGGTGGAGGAGCAGCCTCTTGATATGGAAAAAATCCAGGCTATGCCGGGAATTACTGTATATGTGGTGAAAAATGGAGATACTATGTGGGATATTGCCAAGCATTTTTATACAACGGTAGAGGAAATATGTGAGCTGAATGAGTTAGAGGACGATAAGGTCACGCAGGGAATGCCGCTTTTGCTGGTGAAAAAGGTAGAAGGGTGAATAAGAAATTTCCTCGGATATATGTATTGAAAAAAAAACAAAAATATTTTACAATAAAAGCACTGATAGAATTGTATACAAAGTACAAAAAGGTTACTGTTAAGCGGTGACCTGAAGCGGAGGGAATTATGCGATTACGTGCACTTGCAAAGATAAATCTGGGACTTGATGTGGTAGGAAAGCGAGCTGACGGATATCATGAAGTCCGTATGATCATGCAGACCATACAGATGTATGATGTGCTTGAGATTGAGAAAAAAGAAGAACCGGGAATTACCCTTACTACCAATATCCCTTATGTACCCACGGATGAGCGGAATCTTGTATATAAAGCGGCGAAAATGCTTATGGATGAGTTTGATATAAAAGAGGGGCTTACCATGAATCTGGAGAAGTTTATTCCGGTAGCTGCTGGTATGGCAGGAGGAAGCTCTGACGCGGCAGCAGCCTTTGTAGGAGTGAACCGCATGTTTGGACTGGGACTTTCTGAGGAAGAGCTGATGGAGCGGGCTGTGAAGGTAGGAGCTGATGTTCCTTATTGTGTAATGCGTGGAACGGCTCTTGCAGAGGGCATCGGCGAGAAGCTGACCAGACTTCCAAGGATACCTCATTGTTATGTCCTGGTGGGGAAACCAGGGGTAAATGTTTCTACCAAGACAGCTTATGAGAACCTGAAGCTGGACGATCCGAATGTAGTACATCCGGATATTGATGGCATGGTGGATGCTGTTGAGAATGGTGATCTTGAAGGACTGATCTCAAGAATGGGAAATGTATTCGAGCCGGGAATCATTGAGAAATATCCGGTGATTCAGGAGATTAAGGATCTGATGGAAAGTAACGGAGCGCGTAAGGCTATGATGAGCGGAAGCGGCCCTACTGTGTTTGGTATTTTCGACAATAAGGAGAAAATGGAACAGGCAGCAGCAGTTCTCAGAGAAAGTAAGCTTGCCAAGACTGTTTTTGCAACGGATGTTTTTTAGGAGGGAAAATACGAATGACAAGTGATTTTACAGTGCATATGGATGAGTATCTTCCGCTGCGGGAGGTTGTTTTTAACACGTTGCGTCAGGCAATCCTGAAGGGAGAGCTGAAGCCGGGGGAGAGACTGATGGAGATAGCCCTTGCAGAGAAGCTGGGTGTAAGCAGGACTCCTATCCGTGAAGCTATGCGTAAGCTGGAGCTGGAGGGACTTGTGGTAATGATTCCCAGACGTGGGGCACAGGTTGCAAATATTACAGAGAAGGATCTGAACGATGTTCTGGAAGTCAGGATCACTCTGGAAAATATGGCTATTGAGAAGGCTTGTGCGAATATGACGGAACAGGATATATTGAAGCTGGAGCAGGCTGCTAGGGATTTTCAGAAGAGTACAGCGGAAGGTGATCTGGTAAAGATGGCTGAGGCAGATGTGAATTTTCATGAAGTAATTTACGAGGCCGCCGATAATAAGAGACTTATGCAGGTGCTGAATAATCTTCGCGAGCAGATTTACAGATATCGTGTAGAATATCTGAAAGAGGATGAATCCAGAAACCGTCTGGTAAATGAACATGAGAAGATTACCCAGGCCATTAAGGATCATAATGTGAAAAAGGCGCAGGAGCTGTCCTTTGAGCATTTGGAAAATCAGCGAATGGGAATTATCCAGGCCATTCGGGCAGAGGGATAAAGCAATTTCCGAATAATTGAATAGAATTGATTTAACAGGAGACACTGGTAGAGATGACCGGTGTCTTTTTTTGTGTAATAGGAAATTACTCTGTAATGTTCCTATTACACAAAAAACGCTCCGCAAGGATGCGACCAGATGCATGAGGAATCTGTCTGCTAAAGCAGACGGCATCTGGCGCGCAAAGCGCAACAAGTCCCTCAAAGATTGAGGAATTTAGGGAGCTTGAAGCGGACTTGTCCGCTTTGGTCTGTAATAGGGGAAAGGATAGTGCCAATGAATAAAAATGATAATATTGTTATGATTTCTGAACGTATTCAGGTGAATGAGAAATATATAAGAGAACGATTGGCGGATTGTGGAGATATCCAGATACGGAGGATGCGCCTGGGGGATGAACAAAAGATAGATTGTCTGATGGTTTATATTGAGGTCGCAACCTCAAATATGATGCTGGAGGATTCAGCCATTGGAAAAATGGTGGGACATTTCTGGGAGAGCTCACCTGAAGAAATCCAGAAATTTATAGAGTATAACAGTTTGGGAATTGCGGATGTGAAGAAGCTGACAGATATGGAGCAGGTGTTTGCAAGCCTGCTGGCAGGAAATGCAGTGTTCTTTATAGATGGCTTTGACCAGGCAATGAAAATTTCCAGTACCGGATACCCGGGCATGGGCGTAACGGAAGTGGAAATGGAGAAGGTGCTGAGAGGATCAAAGGAAGGTTTTTCGGATTCTGTAAAGATAAATTCAGCATTGATCCGCAAGCGGCTTCGGGATACAAGGCTGAAGGTAGTGGAGTATTATATTGGAGAGCGGTCGCATACATTGGTGCAGATTGTTTATATGGAGGATCTGGCAGAAGAGGAATTTCTGGAACAGGTAAAGGAAAGACTGGAGGCTTTCCGCGTTGACGGAATATTGGACAGTGGAATGCTGGAGCAGCTGACAGAGGATTCCTGGTTTTCTCCTTTTCCCCAGTACCAGACTACGGAGAGACCGGACCGGGCAGCTCAGGAGATTCTGAATGGAAAGATTGTACTGCTATGTGATAACTCTCCGGAAGCGTTGGTGCTGCCTGGGGTTTTTAACAGTTTTATGGAGAGCAGCGAGGACTGGTATAACAGATTTGAGCTGGCATCATTTATGCGGTGTCTGCGCTATGTAGCATTATTCGTGGCAACCCTGCTTCCGGGATTTTATCTCGCTGTAATAAGGTTTCATACACAGATTCTTCCCACAAATATGATCTTGTCCTTTGCCCAGGCAAGAGAAGGCGTGCCATTTTCAAGTGTTGCGGAGCTGGTGCTTCTGGAATTGTCCTTTGAGCTGATAAGGGAGGCTGGGGTGAGGATTCCGGGAGCATTAGGAAATGCCATGGGAATCGTGGGTGGCTTGATAGTGGGATCCGCGGCTGTGGAGGCGAATCTGGTAAGTCCCATTGTTGTTATGGTGGTAGCTCTTACTGCTCTTGGGTCACTGGCAATTCCAAATGAAGAATTTACCTCAGCATTTCGGATGTTGAAGTATTTCTTTTTGTTTCTGGGAGGATATCTGGGGATTTTCGGAATTGTTGTGGGAGTGTATCTGACGGTATCACATCTGGCTGGACTGCTTAGCTTTGGGGTACCTTATTTGTCACCTTTTATAAAAGAATATCCCAAAAACGGGACTGGAACCGGAATCCTCAGGGTACCATTTCGAAAACGCTGGAGAAGACCTGTGTTTGCACAGGTTGCTGAAAGTGTGAGATTACGAAAGGTTAGGGATAACAAGAAAAGTCCTGAATATAGGACAGAAGATTTGGAAAAGGATAGTACGATCACACAGAATGAGGGAGGTGAGGAAGGTTGAAATTTTCAGAAAACAACCGGATTTCACACAGGCAGCTTTACAGGCAGATTGTGATTGCCTTTCTTGCACCATTCCTTCTGTGTCTTTTCGGGAATGGACGAACATTGGGACTTGACGGACTGGCAGGGACGGTTCTGGCGCTGGCAGTAATTCTGTTCTATGTTATCTTTATGGTTCGTTTGCGTCATGCTTTTGCCAATCCGTGCAAAACAGCCGGGAAGATATGGGGACGGACTGCGGGAATATTTTTTCTTGTATATTGCGTTTTGGGGGCTGCGTTTCTATTGGATTTGCTGGGAGATATTGTGGCTGTCAGTCTGGGAACAGGTATATCCAAAGGCTGGCTTTGCCTGATCGCATTGGTTGTGTGCAGCATGGGAACCTACCGGGGAATTCAGAGGCGGGGCAGGATAGGAGAAGTGTCCGGTGGCATTGTGCTGGCTTCAGTAATTATAATGCTGCTTTTATCTGTGGGACAAGGAAAATGGGAATATTTACAGGAAATGCTGTGGAATTCATCTATTTCCGGGAGAAAGATCCTGGCAGACTGGTATGGCGTGATATGTGGATTTTCCGGACTGGGACTTTTGCCCTTCGGACTTGAATTTGTAGAAAAATATAAGGGAAGGCTTAAGGAATATGACAGTAAGGCTGGGCGGGACAAGGCAGGAGTGGGAAAGACCGTCAGTCTTGCTGTTATAACTCTGGGCGGATTGCTTATCTTTACCCAGCTAGTGCTTCCGTCAGTGTTCGGGTGGAGCCGTCTGAAATACGAAAATTATCCTGTTCTGCCTCTTCTTGCAGGGGCTGATCTGCCTGGAAATGTGCTGGCAAGATTTGATGTACTTTGGATGGGTTTTCTATTATACAGCCTGCTTTTTTCAGTGGGGAGTCTTCTGCATTACAGTCATTTAATTGTGGAAAAAACCCGGCTGGGAAGGGGACGAGTGTGGATACCGCTTCTGGTTTTTTGTGTGCTTACAGCAGAAATTAAAGACCAGCGGATCGGAGATTATTTTATACTATATCTGCAGTATATTTTTGTGCCTGGAATGCTGATCATCCAACTTGCATTTTCCGGTCTTGGAAAAAAGAAATGGAGAAAAAGTCTTATTGCGTTAGTATGCGTCAATGGGATTTTCTGGCTTACAGGCTGTGGTGGAGTAGAGCCGGAGAAACGTATGTATCCGTTAGCTCTTGGTGCAGACTTTTCAGATGGAAAATTCCAGCTGACATATGGGATTCCTGATGTTCCCAAAGCAACCGGACAGGAGAAAAACAGTGAAGACCAGGGAAACGCAGCACCTTCTATACGAGGGAAAAGCTTTCGGGAAATAGAGGAGCTTTACAGCCGTACCCAGGAAAAATATCTGGATATGGGGCATCTGGAAGTCTTGGTGTTGGGGCAGGAGCTGCTGGATGGAGGTCATTGGGAACAGGTCCTGGAATATTTGAAGCAGGATCCGGTTATAGGTGAGAATGTCTATGTGTTTTATTGTGACAGTGCTGCCCAGGCTGTAGGCTGGGTAAGCCCTAAGGATACTTCGCTGGGGGAATATCTGATTGGTCTTTTGGAAAATCGTCCTGATGGAATCATAAGTCAGGCGGTAACTCTTCGTGATGTATATCATGAACTTTACGATCGCGGTGCACTGCCGGTTCTTCCCAGATTGGAAATCAGAAAAGGAGAATTGGAAGTATTATTTTAAAAAATACAGGGAATACTTCTGATAATAATTGCTGGCTAACGCAAAGCCAGAAGATTTTTTTCGGGGGTATTCCTATGTCATATTTAAGAAAAATTCGGTATCGTTTGGTGATAGCTGCTTTGATCGCAGTGCTTCTTTTTCCTGCTTTTGCACCATCCGGAGAAAATAAAAAGCTTCTGGTCTGGTGGGGGACACTTTATCCCCAATTCTGTTTTATGGACAAGCCTGATGACAGACCTGAGGGGGCACAGCCCAGGTTCCATTTTTGGATCATGGAGCTTTTGCAGAAATCCTTTCCTCCATTGCTTGCACCATAGTGACTTTGGTGTTAAAATGAAAAATTGATATTGTATACCAGTGTCAAAAGTTCAAAAAGCTGTTCGTGCTTGCACGATAAGGCTTTTGAACCTGGGACACGCCAAATATGAGAAAGTAGCGATTTACGCAGTAAATCAGCGGATTTCGAATATTTGAAGGATTGCGGGAGCAGCGTAGCTGCGTAGCAATCCGGGTATGATATGAGTAAAAGTAAAAAAACGATTTGTTTAAAGTCAGAAGGAAATGGATAGATTATTATGGAAAAAGAAGTTTTAATTCACGTAAAAGGTTTACATATGATGGATACTCCTGAGGGTGATGAACCTATCGAAATTGTGGTTCCGGGAGAGTATTATTTCCGCAACGGCAGTCACTATCTTCGCTATGAAGAAATGCTGGACGAGCAGGGAGATCCTACTGTAAATTACATCAAGATATCTTCCAAGGGAATGGAAGTCCGAAAAAAAGGACAGGTGAATACACATATGGTTTTTGAGCAGGGAAAGCGTAATATGGCATTTTATACCACCCCGTTTGGAACTCTTGAAATGGGAATTTCCGCTACCAATCTGGAACTGAAGGAAAGTGACGGGCATATTGATATGAGAGTGAATTATTCCCTGGATCTGAACCAGGAGCATGTGGCAGACTGTTGTCTGGATATCCATGCGCAGGGGAAGAATGCAGCAGGGTTTACCCTGTAAAGTAATGATAGATTTCAATAAAATTATAGAAAGTAAATGATCAGATGCAGTTAGAAATGATGCTAAGAACGGCAGATTTCTGACTGCATTTTTGTGTGATAAGGAAATCATTTCGTGATATTCCTGTTATAAAAAACGCTTCGCGAGGATGAAATCGGAAGTATAACGTAATCTGTAGGTTTTTGAACGTGAGATGCTGTGGATTCCAGTGTGGTTTCATTTTATACTATAGATAAGAAATAGCGTGTTACTTTAAGCAGGAGGAAAACAGAAATGGAAAATACATTTTGGATCTGGTATCCGGGAGATTTTGAATTATATCATGCAATGAAGCAGAATTTCAGCCGTGTGGAGCGGGGCTTTGGCTGGCCGGCATTTTGGAAAAGTGAAGGCTTTCGTAACCGTGTAGCCTTTCGCCGCACCTATGAGCTGGAGCAGGAGACAAGCTTTACCGTATTTTCAAATGCAATCGGTCATGTGCTGGTAAGCTGGGAAAACGGGGAGAAGAAGTATCCGTTTGGAAAAAAGATTACAGCAAGTCCAGGAAAAGTAAAGGTTTCCATTCATGCAGGCTGCGTGGAGGCTTTTCCTTGTGCTTATGTGCAGGGGGAGGTAATTCATTCAGATAAAACATGGATGGCAGAGGACTATTCCCAGCCATTAATGCCGGTTGGCGTGTGTAAATATTTCACGAAACCGGGACAGAATCCTACTGTTTGGGAATACACGGAAAAAGAGTGTAAACCAGTGAAAATCAGGGAGGTAAATGGCGGTGTGCTGGCTGAGTTTGAGACCGAGCTGACTGCGGCTGTTTATGTAAAAGATAAACGTAGCAATGGTGTTAAAGGTGCGGGCACAGATGAGGCTTTTGAGGTGTTTTGCGGTGAGTCTGAGGACGAAGCTCTTGACCTTGAGCACTGTTACTACAGCTGGCAGCCGGATCCTGTAACAAACAGATGTCCATGCTGCGCAGTGCGCTTTGCATTTATTCCAAACTGTAAAGCTGAAGATGTGGAGATTACAGCCTTCTATCAGTATGTGGATTTCCCGAAGCGTGCTTCTTTTAAATGCAGTGACGAGAAGCTGAATAAGATTTGGGAAGTGGCAGAGCATACCTTCCGTCTTTGCAGCGGCATCTTTTTCCTGGATGGTGTGAAACGTGACAAATGGATCTGGTCCGGGGATGCATACCAGAGCTTTTTCGTAAATCAATATCTGCTGGCGGATCCTGATATTGATCAGAGAACCCTTCTGGCACTCCGTGGAAATGATCCCATGACCAGGCATATCAATACCATCATGGACTACTCTCTGTTCTGGATCCTTGGTGTTCTTTATCATTATGAAGCATATGGTGATCTGGAATTTGTCCGCCAGGTTTACCCGAAAATGTGCTCTCTTATGGAATTCTGTGAGGGGCAGCTGGATGAGAACGGATTTCTTGTAGGTTGTGAAAATGACTGGATATACATTGACTGGGCTGACATGGATAAGACCGGTTCCCTTTGTGCAGAGCAGATGCTGTTTGCTGCATGCTGGCAGACTATGGCGAAAGTGAGTGCGGCTCTTGGAGAAGAAAATCCGGAATACATGGAGAAATATGAGAGACTGATCGGGCAGATCCGTAAATTCTATTGGGATCAGGAGAAAGGCGCATTTATTGATTCCTTTGAATCCGGTAAGAGAAATGTGACCCGTCATGCCAATATTTTTGCAATTCTTTTTCACATTGCAACACAAGAAGAGCAGGAGAAAATTCTGGCAAATGTAATTAAGAATGATGCGATTCCGGCGATTACAACTCCGTATTTCAATTTCTTCGAGCTGGATATGCTTTGCCAGACCGGAAACCTGGAATTTGTACTAAATAAGATCCGCAATTACTGGGGCGGTATGCTGGATCGCGGCGCAGTAACATTTTGGGAAGAGTTTGACCCGGAGGCACCAGTAGAAAACCAGTACGACATGTACGGCGACCGCTTCGGAAAGAGCCTCTGCCATGCCTGGGCTGCCAGCCCGATTTATTTCCTGGCGAAATACTTCATGGGGCTGAAATTTACCGGAGTCGGCGGAAAAGAGTATGTGGTAGAGCCGCATACTGAGTTATTCGACAGCTTTGATTGTACATTGCCTGTTGCAGATGGACGGGTACATATTATGTGGGATGGAAAAGATTTAAGGATAGATTTTTCAGAAGGGAGCAGTTTACTGTATGCAGAAAATTGATTTTAATAAAGGTTGGATGTGCAGGTGTCTTACCCGTGATGAGGGGGCTTATCCGGTGACTTTGCCACATGATGCAATGCTGAGTGAGCCGCGTACGCAGGAGAGTACCGGTGAGGGAAATATTGGATGGTATATTGGCGGGGACTATGAATATACCAAGAATTTCTTTGTGCCAGAGGAGTATAAAGATAAGAAGGTCCTCATTGAATTTGAGGGTATTTATCACAATGGTGAAGTTTACATAAATGGAAAAAAGGCGGCTTACCGTCCTTATGGCTACACCAATTTTTATGTGGACACAGAGGGATTTTTCCAGTATGGGAAAGAGAACGAGATTAAAGTAATTGCTCACAATGCAGATCAGCCAAACAGCCGTTGGTACTCAGGAACCGGTATTTACCGCCCTGCATATCTGTATGTTGGCGGAGAGAAACATATTCCGGTAAACGGTGTGAAAATCAGTACTTTAAGCTATGATCCGGCGAGAATTGAGGTTGTTGTGAAAACTTCTTCGCCGGGAGAGATTTCCCTGGAAATCGAATTCGAGGGAAATAAAGTGTTGGCTGTGAAAGGTGAGAGTACCAAAGAAAATGTTCAGATAGCAGTATACCAGGCCATCTTCCAGCTGGACGTTCCAAACGCAAAACTCTGGGACACAGACCATCCTAATCTCTATACCTGTAAAGCAGTTTTCGGCGAAGACGAAGTAACCGAAACTTTCGGAATCCGTGAGCTGATCTGGAATCCGCAGGTAGGAATGGCCATTAACGGAGAGCGTGTGATCCTTCGCGGTGCATGCTTCCATCATGACAATGGTGTACTTGGTGCATGTACTTATCCGGAAGCAGAAGAACGTAAAATGCGTATTCTCAAAGAAAATGGATACAATGCAGTCCGCTCTGCACATTATCCTTGCTCCAAGGCACTTCTGGATGCCTGTGACCGTGTGGGAATGCTGATGATGGATGAATATGTGGATGTGTGGTACATTCATAAGACTAAATATGATTATGCCGGACAGCTTGCGGACTGGTGGAAACAGGATTTGAAGGATATAGTTGATAAGGATTACAACCATCCAAGTGTAATTATGTATTCTACTGGAAATGAGGTTGCAGAAACGGCACAGAAGAAGGGAATCGCTCTTACTAAAGATATGACAGATTATCTTCACAGTCTGGATTCTACTCGTCCTGTTACCTGCGGAATCAACATTTTCTTCAACTTCTTAAGTTCCATCGGACTTGGTGTTTACAGTGATGATAAGGCAGAAAAGGCAGCTGTTTCCAAGCCGGAAAAGAAGAAAAAACCGGTAGGAAGTGAGTTCTATAACACTCTAGCCTGTACGGTTGGAGACTACTTTATGAAGTGCGGTGCTACCCTTTATCCATGTGATCTGAAAACAAAGGATGCTTATGCAAACATGGATATTGCAGGCTATAATTACGGTATTTTCCGCTACAAGCATGACCTGAAAAAGTACCCGAACCGCTTAATTCTGGGAAGCGAAACCTTCTGTAAAGATGCTTATAGTTTCTGGGAAATTGCTAAGAAAAACAAACGGATCATCGGTGATTTTGTCTGGGCAGGATGGGATTATATCGGAGAAGTCGGGGATGGTGCAGCAGAGTATTCTGACTATAAATTTGAAGATCCCGC
>CAKRVL010000071.1 GCA_934408705.1 uncultured Blautia sp.
TTCCTGGCTTATTATGGTATCAGAAAACATGGGCTTTTTTGCTTATGGAAAAGGAGAATTTTTAGTAAAAGGAGTATTGGATTATGGGCTTAGACTATGCAAAAACAATAGAAAAATGGGATGTTTTAGAAGTAACAGTAAATGGTCCAAAGGAGGGAAATCCTTTCTGTGACCAGTGGATCAAAGGTACTTTTTGCTGTAAAAATGAAAAGAAAACTGTAGATGGTTTTTATGATGGAGATGGTGTTTATAAAGTAAGATTTATGCCGTCTTTTGTAGATACATACATGTTTAAAATTGAGACTTCCTTCCAGACAGAGAACGCAGAAGAAGTCAGCGGCAGTTTCACCGTAATACCACCTTCCGCAAACAACCATGGTCCGGTTCATGTTGCGGGTACATATTATCTTGCCTATGAGGATGGAACACCCTATCACTGCATTGGAACTACTTGCTATGTATGGAATCTGCAGAACGAAGAATTGCAGAAGCAGACACTGAAAACTCTGGAAGAAAATGCTTTTAATAAGATCCGGTTCTGTATTTTTCCCAAGCACTATGACTACAATCTTCATGAGCCAATTACCTATCCTTATGAGGGAACACCCTGCGACAGCTCTGTGTTAAATGAGAATAATTTCGCGGAATATAATGGTTGTGCACCGGGCAATGACTGGGACTTTACCAGATTCAATTCAGCCCATTTCCAGCATATTGAAAAGTGTATTCAGGCACTTATGAAACTGGGAATTGAGGCAGATCTGATTGTTATGCACCCATACGACAGATGGGGATTCTCCATGATGAAAGCAGAGGATGATGACCGTTACTGGAAGTATGTGCTGGCACGTTTTTCTGCATACCGAAATGTATGGTGGTCCCTGGCTAATGAGTATGATCTGTTGCATGAGAAAACGCTTTCTGACTGGGAAAGATATGCCAGCATTATCTGTGAGAAGGATCCTTATCATCATCTCAGATCCATTCATAACTGCAAAGCGTATTATGATTATAACCTGCCCTGGATTACCCATTGCAGCATCCAGAGAACTGAGACATACCGTTCCTCCGAGCTGGTAAATGAGTGGCGTGAGAAATACCACAAGCCTGTAGTTCTGGACGAAATCTGCTATGAGGGCAACATTCAGTTTGGATGGGGGAATATCAGCGGTGAGGAAATGACAAGAAGATTCTGGGAGGCATTCTGCCGCGGAGGATATCCGGGACATGGTGAAACCTATCTCAGCCCGGACCGCATTCTCTGGTGGTCTCATGGCGGCGTTCTTCACGGAACATCACCAGAGCGTATCAGATTTCTTGCAAATATCATGGAAGAAACACCGGGACTTGGTGTGGAACCAATGCCTTGTAAATGGGATGAGGTTGCCTGCCGTGTTGCCGGTTTTCCGGCAAGAAAAGATTATTTTATTTACTATTATTCCTTTATGCGACCAGGCTTCCGGGATTTCTACTTTGATGATACTACAGAGTATCAGGTGGAAATTATCGATACCTGGGAAATGACTATTACAGATGGAGGAATTCATAAAGGAAAGTTCCGCGTGCAGCTTCCTGGAAAAGAGTATATGGCAGTGCGTCTGCGGGCGGTGAAGTAATAACCACATTTATACAAAAACCCAGTCGAGGGAAAATAATCTCGACTGGTTTTTTTGTCTGCCTATACAAGCTTTCATATGAAATTATTGCAGCAAAAATTAGAACTGCAGGCGGAATAAAAAAGATATTTGTTTTGGAGGATTCTCTTATTTTATCCGATTTATATTGTTGGATTTTATAATTTATGGTATCATAAAACCACTGAATAGGTGGTAAAACGGGAGGGAATTATGAAAAGCATAAGAGAAGACCTTCAGAATCAAGTGAATATATTAAGAGAAGTTCGGAGTGAAACTGGTATGACGCGTGTTGCGTTTTCCGAGTATATGGGTATACCATTGAGAAACTTGGAAGATTGGGAAGCCGGTCGGCGGAAGATGCCGGACTATTTATTGCGCCTTATCGCATATTATAGTAGAATGGAGCGATATTTAAGTGAAAAAAATATAGAGATTGAAGAGGAGTGGTATGGTGACAATGATAAATGAAGAACAACTACAATTATATGAAGACCAACCTATACGTTCCGCATGGGATGAAGAAAATGAGGAATGGTATTTTTCAATTGTTGATGTAGTTGCTGTATTAACAGAACAGCCAGATGCCCGTCGTGCAAGTACTTATTGGGTCGTATTAAAAAAGCGCATGAAGGAGGTGGAAGGCGCAGTTGAACTGCTTACAAGTTGTAAGCAGTTGAAATTAAAAGCAGTTGACGGAAAGCGTCGTTCAACCGATGTTGCTAATACGGAACAATTGTTACGTATTATACAGTCGATTCCTTCAAAAAAAGCAGAGCCGTTTAAAATGTGGTTAGCACAGGTTGGAAGGAATCATATTGAAGAGACATTAGATCCGGAATTGATTGCAGAGAGATTGGTTGCAACGTATGAGCGAAAGGGGTACACCCGTGAGTGGATCAACCAACGTCTTCAAGCCATTAGTGCAAGAAAAGAATTAACAGACGAATGGAAGACCAGGGGAGTTACTGGCGGTAAAGAGTATGCAGTATTAACGGATGAACTCACGAAAGCATGGAGTGGAATGACGACACGCCAGTATAAATCCCATAAGGGATTGAAGAAGGAGAGTCTGCGAGACAACATGAGCACTACAGAATTGGTGTTTAATATGTTGGCGGAGACTGCAACAAAAGAGATTTCGCAGTCAAGCGAACCTACAGGATTTGACCAAAATAAATCGGTAGCTCGTCGAGGTGGAAATATTGCGGGAAATGCCAGAAAGTCGAAGATTACGCATAAAGGAGATTCTATTGCCAATCAGGAGGAATACAGAGGTGGCTCACATCAGCAAGGTGAAATATAGCTTCTGGCAAAGAACGCAGAAAATTCGCACGTAACTTATGTGAGTATCAATTACTGCGAAGCGTGTCGCTGTAAAGGCCGTGCACAGCAATATATTTTGCGTGGCTTTCTTGATTCAATCTCTAAAATTTGTTATGATTTATATCAGAATTTATGTGAAATAAGCAGAAACATTTTTTAACAAGGGAGGAGATTTTTTGGAAGAAACAAACATCAGTCAGGAGCAAAATCCGCTGGGAACGGCTCCGGTTGGCGGACTGATATCGAAATTTGCAATACCGGCTATTATCAGTATGCTGGTAAGTGCACTGTATAATATAGTAGATCAGATTTTCATCGGACAAGGCGTTGGGATGCTGGGAAATGCAGCCACAAATGTTGCATTTCCTGTAACAACCATTGCAACGGCGTTGGCATTGCTTCTGGGAATTGGAGGCGCCTCCAATTACAATCTGGAAATGGGGGCCGGAAGAGAGAAGAAGGCAAGCTCCATAGCGGGAACTGCGCTTTCTACATTGGTGATTACAGGTGCGATTCTGGCAGTGGCAGTGCTTCTGTTTTTACGTCCGTTGCTAGGTCTATTTGGAGCAACAACAGATGTTATGCCTTATGCTGTAGACTATCTTGGAATAACTGCTGTAGGACTTCCGTTCTATGTTTTGTCCATTGGAGGAAATCATATTGTCCGCGCAGACAGAAGCCCTACATATTCTATGACCTGTGTTCTTACAGGTGCGGTTATCAACACAATTCTGGATCCTCTTTTCATTTTTGGATTCGGATGGGGAATCAAGGGGGCTGCCTGGGCAACTGTGATCGGGCAGGTGGTTTCCGGTATTCTTGTGATTATATATTTTGGAAAATTCCGTAAAATGTATCTGGAGATGAGCATGTTAAAGCCATCTTCAGAGTGCTTGAAAGCCATAATTTCTCTCGGAATGGCATCCTGTATCAATCAGATTGCCATGGCAATTGTACAGATTGTGATGAATAATATTTTACGTTATTATGGCGGATTATCTGTTTATGGAAGTGATATTCCAATCGCATGTGTGGGCGTTATTTCAAAAGTAAACCAGGTGTTTATGGCGATTTGTATTGGAATTTCACAGGGCTGTCAGCCAATCTGGGGCTTTAATTATGGGGCAAAAAAATACGACAGGGTAAGGCTTGCATACCGCTATTCTGTGACTGCATGTACTGCGATTGCAACTGTATTTTTCCTTTGTTTCCATCTATTTCCCCACCAGATCGTAAGCATTTTCGGAACCGGAAGCGACCTTTATTTCCAGTTCGCAGAACGTTATCTGAAGATATTTATGTTTATGACATTTGCAAATGGAATTCAGCCAATGTCCTCAGGATTTTTTACATCTATCGGAAAGGCAAAGCTGGGAATCGTTATGTCTCTTACCAGACAGGTGCTGTTTCTTTTACCGCTGATCGTTATTTTTTCATTAATAATGGGAATTGACGGGGTGATGTATGCCGGACCGATCGCAGATGCAGCGGCATTAGCATTGGCGATATTGTTTGCAAAAAGAGAGCTTGCGGTTATGAAGAAATAATATAAAAAGATATGAAGAAATAATAAAAAAGACTGATATAAACGATACTGTACTTCAGGAGGTTGTAGTTGGAGTCCGGTATGTTATATCAGTCTTTTTTATAATACAGCTGATTAACCGCTCAGGTCAAATCTGTGTCAGATATTAATGGCAGGAATGACTTCCGCAGCCATGATCACCACAGCTGTGGCCTTCTTCATGATCATGGTGGTCGCAATGTACATTGGGGTTATAGCCAAGATTTCCTGCGAGTAATGCGTTTACAGCTTCATCAGCGTTACCGCTGACACCACCGAAAAGACGGATTCCAGCCTGAGCCAGAGCATTCTGGGCACCGCCACCGATACCGCCGCAGATCAGGGTATCTACACCATGCTCTACCAGAAATCCAGCCAGCGCACCGTGACCGCTTCCGTTAGTATCGATTACTTCGGAAGCTGTAATCTTGCCATCTGAAATATCATAGATTTTAAATGTTTCTGTGTGTCCAAAGTGCTGAAAAATTTCTCCATTTTCATAGGTAACTGCAATCTTCATAGTGTTCTCTCCTTCTTTATTCTGGAAATTTAAACCGGGATGTGAAATGTAAGAATAATCAGTTTTACCGTCTTCATTTCTACGGTAGCACCTCCCACAGTGGGCGTGTTCCCGCCCTTCACAGAGCCGGTAATTTCCACCTGAAATCACAAGACGCTGTCCGTAGACAATACATCGGGCTATCTTTTCCCTGGCACTCTCATAAATTTCCGTGACCGTTGTCCGGGAAATATCCATCTGGGCAGCGCACTGCTCATGAGTCTTCTTCTCCAGGTCCACCAGACGAATTACTTCGTATTCGTCAAGTGTCAGCTTGATAGCTTCTGATTCCTCCGGACATACTTCCGGGGAAAAGGTTTCATATTGGGGAGCCTGACAGATTCTGCGGCATCTTGGTGGTCTTGGCATACACTTCACTTCCTTATTTTCGACATATGTCGATTATAACTCTAAAAGAGATATATTTCAATACTTTTATTTTCCTAAATTCAGCTGGGAAATGTTGACATATTCCACTGTATGGAGTACAGTCCAATAAGGAAGAAAAAAGTGTCTGTGGATGCAGGCATTATGAATGAGAAAAGACAGAAGAGGTATAGATATGCTGAAAGTAAAGAACCTGACTTTTGAAGTGAACGAAGAAGGGAAAAAACGCTGTCTGGTAAATCATATCAGTTTTGATGTTCATGACGGAGAAATGCTGGTTATTACCGGACCTAACGGTGGAGGAAAATCTACCCTGGCCAAGGTACTGGCCGGTATTGAGAAGGCTGATAGCGGAGAGATTTATTTGGATGAAGAGAATATTACAGATTATGATATTGATCATCGTGCCAATGCAGGAATCGGTTACGCATTCCAGCAGCCACCGCGATTTAAGGGAATGACAGTGAGAAGACTTTTATCCCTGGCAGCAGGCAAAGAACTGACTGAGGAGGAGAGCTGTGATCTTCTTTCAGCAGTGGGGCTTTGCTCCGAGGATTATCTGAATCGTCAGCTGGATGGAACTCTTTCCGGTGGTGAGATGAAGCGAATTGAGATTGCCACAGTTCTGGCGAAATCACATAAGGTAAGTATCTTTGATGAGCCTGAGGCTGGAATTGATCTTTGGAGCTTTTCCATGCTGATCAAGCGATTCGAGGAGATTCATCGTGAGAAGAAAGAGTGCCTGATCCTGATTTCCCATCAGGAAAAAATCATTAATATGGCAGACAAAATCATGGTAATTGAAGATGGTGAAGTGAAGAAATATGGCACCAAAGAAGACGTTTTCCCAACCTTATTTCAGCAGGAAAAATGTCAGAAATGCTTGACTGAGGGAGGAAAATGTAATGGTTAAAGTAGAAGAAACAACCCAGGGAGTGCTGGATAAAATCAGCGAGGGTTTTGAACAGAAGGGTGCTTATAATCTTCGTCAGAACGGTATTTCCATCTGTCATGGAGATAGTGAGCACATTAAAATAAAGAAAAAAGAAGATAAGCAGGGAATCGATATTTATATTGATGGAGAGACAAAAGGGGAGAAGGTTTTCATTCCGGTAGTGGTAAGCGTGTCAGGAATGACCGATCTGGTTTATAACGATTTTTATATTGCAGACGGGGCAGATGTTGATATTATTGCAGGCTGCGGAATCCATAACAGCGGCTGTAATGACAGCCGTCATGATGGTATTCATACCTTCCATGTTGGAAAAAATGCTAATGTTCATTATGAAGAAAAGCATTACGGTGAAGGAAACGGAACCGGAAGCAGAGTGCTGAATCCGGTAACGAATATTGAGCTTGGAGAGAACTCAGTATTCACTTTGGACACAGTTCAGATCAAAGGGGTAGATTCCACAGTCCGTACCACAAATGTAGTAATGGATGCAGATTCAAAGCTGTTTGTTTTGGAACGTCTGATGACTGATGGAGAGCAGAAGGCAGAGTCTGATATGGAAGTATGTATGAATGGGGCTGGCTCCTCTGCACAGATTATTTCACGTTCTGTAGGTAAAGGCCATTCTTCACAGGTGTTCCATCCTAAAGCTGTTGGAAAGAATAAGTGTCATGCTCATATCCAGTGTGATTCTATTATTATGGATCATGCGGAGGTTGGTTCTATTCCTGAAATTCAGGCGAAGCATGTAGATGCTGCAATCGTTCATGAGGCTGCTATAGGCAGGATCAATGATGAGCAGCTTCTGAAGCTGAGAACTCTGGGTATGACAGAGGCTGAGGCTGAGAATGTGATCATCGAGAACTTCCTGAGCTGAATAAAGCGGAAATAATAACATAATGTTGGGGGCAAAAGGTTTTTGGACCTTTTGACCCTGGTACCATAACATAAAAAAGTTGCGGCAAATGTCGCAACTTTTTTGTTGAAAAACTATTGTTTAATTAGTAAAACAGCACCGCCAAGTAACAGTAAAAGTGAAAAAACAATTGAGAAAATATTAGTTCCTGTGCTGGGAACACCACCCTGCTTGATAGCAGTTTCACGATCCAGTGCATTTTCCATCAGATTATCCGTGATGCCGGATACAGCCTTAAGGGTGTGACCGTCCTGTACACCGATGGCTGTAACCATTTGTCCTGTTTCGAAGCTGGCAGCATCATAAAAATAACGATAATCGTCTTGCCTGTCATTACGCTGTGTCTGCGCCAAAGGCTCTATAAAATGCTCTTGTGATTGATTTTTGTCCGGAACATAAACATAACCAATCGCATTTAAAGTGGCTTCATCGTAATTATCCCAAGTTTTATCTAATATAATGTTATCTATAAAGTCCTGTGAAAGTGTATAAGCTCCGATTTTGCCATTGCCGGTAAAGGTTTTGTCATGATATACAGAGTCCCATCTTAGAACACCATAGCGCTTTTCTTCTTCTGTCAGAGGTGGGGTAGGTGTTACGTTTTTTTTACGCTTCATTGTTTGCTTTGCTCGTGAAACGCGAATACTGTTAATGGATAATCCAAGTTCATCATCATAGGCTGGTTCTGTCAATTCAAAGGCGCCACATACGATTACTATTTTTCCATCGTTTGCAGGATCAATCGCAGATTCTCCCACATAGACTGCCTCCTTCAAGGCGGCTTTCATTTTCGGCGCATCTACAAAAATCATCTTTAAAGAGGATACCATAAAATAAATCCCAATTAAAATAATAAGAACGCCTGCTATTTTCTTCAGAATTTTTATAAACATTTTACCCACCTTCCTTTCTGACTTTTTTACTCTGTTATCAATTGTTATTATATTATGGCATAACTGATGTTATCTGCCACTAGCATTTGCGATAGTGACAGGGGCGAAAATCCGTGTTATCTATAGGATTCAGACAGAGTTTATAGTATAATAAATTACATAACAGATATGTGCAGTGTGGCTGGACAGGGAAGGAAATAAAGGATGTCTTATAAGAAGAAAAGATTGTTATTCTATATGATAATTGCATGCCTTGTTACAGTGGCGTATGCATTTAGGCATGTATCTTTTAAATCTGTTTATCTGCGTCATTTTGCGAAACAATGCCGAAGCAGTATTTATATTGGTTTATACTGTGCGTGGGTTATCTATCTGGAAAAGCATGTGGTAGATATAAAGATGCGTCGATGTCTGACTTGGATAGGGGCATTGATGGTCTTATGGTTCCTCATAAGGACGATTAAGTTCCTTGTATTTTTTGATCCTTTAGGGACACGTATCTGTTGGTATCTTTATTACATCCCCATGATTTTGATACCGACGCTGGGGTTGAATGCAGCAATGCTGATGAATAATACAGATGAGGATAAATGTAAAAAACAGACTGTTTTTTTGCTCATACCGGCGTTTGTGCTGATTGTGACGGTATTAACCAATGATTTGCATCAGAAGGTCTTTTATTTTACGGAAGGTTTTCAAGTTTCCAATGAGATTTACGAATATGGAATTGCATTCATCTGTATTCAGATATGGATTATGCTCTGCTTGATCTTGATGGAGCTTGTACTGATCAGTAAGAGCAGGATTCCGGGAAAAAAGAGGTTCTGGCTTCCTGTCATTCCGGGAATTATACTGCTGGTTTGGAATATCTGTACCATTTTCAGGATACAGTTAGTCCAGGTGATTGCCGGGGATATGACGGCAACATGTTGTTTACTGATGGCAGCAATTTATCAGGGCAGTATTGCCTGCGGACTGATTCAGATCAATAGCAGATATCTTGAAATGTTTCAGGCGGCAGGTGGCTTGAATGCAGAGATTACAGACCGGACATTTGAGCAGCACTATCAATCCGGAAGGTTTCCGGATATATCGCAGGAAATACGGCGGGGAGTTATAAGCCTACCGTTTGTGATGGACGATGGAATCAGAATCAGTCATATGTTTATAAAGGGAGGACATTTATTCTGGACTGAGGATATTTCGCTGCTTGTGGATCAGTATGAGGATATTAAAGAGCAGCAGGAAGAATTAAAGGAGAAAAATCTTCTTTTGCAAAAGACTTATGAGCAGGAAGCGAAACGTCGGAAAATAGAAGAGCAGAACAGGCTTTTGAATTTGATACAGAGTCAGACAGCCGGACAGCTGGAGCTGATTGCCTGTTTTATGGAGCAATTGGAGGAAACTGAGTCCAAGGAGGTTTATGAACGTCTGCTGGGGCAGATCGTTGTGGTTGGGACTTATCTGAAAAGACGCAAGAATTTTCTTCTGACACTTCATGCTGAAGCGCAGGGTATACTGTTAAATGGGGAGGACCTGATCCAAAGTCTGGCAGAATCCTGCTCTGCCTTAAAGCTTTGCAATATCCGTGCTTTATATTATGTTAACGATCAGAAGCTTGATTTACACGATGTGGATATATTGAAATGCTATGATTATTTTGAATGGCTGATAGAGAAATTGTTTAATAAGATGGATATGATATTTTTCCGTGTGGTTACGTTAGAGGAGCATTTGACAATCTCTGCACATATAGCTTCCGGGTATGATCTGGATAAATTGCTGGCAGGAAGACCGGGGACGAAGGTGCAGAAGGAAGATGAGAAAGAGTGGCTGGTTCGATGTCGAATTTCATAGAAAGCAGTATAGGTATGCAGAATACCATAATGGTTATTATGGAGATCTGTCTGGTATTTGAGTTCATTCTTATACTTTTAAGGGTGACGCAGGTTGCAGGGTTAAAAAAAATCATTTCTGCAATTGTTCTTTTTGGAGTGTCTCTTTTGCTGATAACCATGCTGGAAAATGACCATCAGTACAGTATGGGAAGGCAGGAGCAGCGGTCAATGTTTCCGGAGATTTCAGGCATATTGGTCTTAAGCGGTATCATAGGACTGGCAATATATCTTATGGGAAAAATCCAGGAGGAACGGAAACGGGAAAAAACTATATTGTCCTCATGGTCAGTTTATGAAGCTGTAGATAATGCGCCTTGTGGTGTATGCTTTGCTGATCCATTCGGGCAGATCATTCTCTGTAATTCAAAAATGTGGGAAGTGAGCCAGATGCTGACAGGAGTTCAATTGCAGGACTATGAAGTGCTGCATCAGGCAATACATTCTGAAAATGTCAGACCGGGAATCATTCCTATAAGCTTCGATGACAGTGTTTTTTATTTTCCAAATGGAAAAGTGTGGATGTTCCAGGAATATTATCTTCAGAGCCCGGATCTGTCTGATTATAGGCAGGCTGTGGCCATAGATGTTTCGGAGATATATTATAACAGTAAAGAGATTAAAGCTAATAATGAAAGACTGAAAGAGTTCAACCAGAAGCTGGAGAAAATGTACGAGAAAATCGGTGATAAAATCCGGGAGCAGGAAACGCTGGCAATGAAAATGCAGGTACATGATAACTTTGGCCGCAGTCTTTTTATGATACGAAGAATACTGGAGAATAAAGAAAATACAAGCTATATGGATAAACAGCTGGATGTGTTAAAGGAACAGGTTTATATTCTTACAAACATGACAGTTGAGAATATGGAGGATTTATATCAAAATACGGAAAAGCAGGCAGAGGAATTGGGTATAACAATCAAGATGAAAGGAAATGTTCCGGAGAATTCAGTTCAAAGAATATTAATAGACCGTGCCATTCGTGAGTGTGTTACGAATTGTGCCAGACATGCTCATGGAAGTGAAATCAATGTGACAATAGAGGATGAAACAGAAACATATATAGTCCGGATAACCAATGATGGGGATGTTCCCGGAAAAAATGCCAGAGAAGGTGGGGGCTTGTCCGCGCTCAGAAGGGCTTTGGAAATTGAAAACTGCAGTATGATTACAGTGTTTGAACCAGCATTTTGTCTGTTGTTAAAGCTGCCGAAGGTTAAGTAAACGCTTATGCATCAGAGGACACATAGAAAGGGTGAGAGTTTATGATTCGAGTACTTATTGTAGAAGATCAGAAAATCATGCAGAAATATTTTGAATACATACTTTTTCAGGATGAGGAATTTCGGCATGTCCAGACTGTTTCGGACGCAGAGGAGGCTGTAAAGATATGTGGTTATTCTGCTGTTGACCTGGTATTGATGGATGTTCAGACTTATCATAATCATGATGGTCTGAAGGCAGGAAAAGCAATCAAGGAGGCATGTCCTTATACGAAAATCCTGATCGTAACATCTCTTGTCGATCCGAAGGTGCTGGAGAGGGCAAAAAGCGGATGCGCAGACAGCCTTTGGTATAAAGATCATGGGGAGGATGAAATCAGGGATGTGATCAGGCGTACTGTAAACGGAGAACATGTTTTTCCGGATGTTACACCTAATGTAGAACTAAACTGGATAACAAGCGGTGAGATCAGTCCCAGACAGTTAGAGATGCTGCGGCTGTATATCTGTGGCTATTCTTATTCTGAAATTGCCCGGGAAATGAACTGTTCAACAGCTGGTGTAAGATGGAATTTTCAGGAAATGATCGCGAAGGCGGGATATAGCTGTAAAGAAGATCTCATTGCAGCTGCCCTGGAAAGTAAATTGATCGTTACTACGTTAAAATAGAAATTGTTCCAAAAATCAGATAATTATTCGGTTACTATCAAAAGTGCTAGTGAATAACATCTGTCTTCTTTGTATAATGTGAATATAGAAGCAATCATTTATAGAGGAGGCGGTAGAATGGGATTTTTTGATAAAAAGTATTGCGATATATGCGGAGAAAAAATCGGATTGCTGGGTAATCGCAAGCTGGAGGACGGCAACCTGTGTAAAGAATGCGCCAAGAAGTTATCTCCGTGGTTTGAAGAGCGCAGGCACAGCACGGTAGACGATATCAAGCGTCAGCTGGAGTATCGTAAACAGAATGAGGCAAAGGTGCAGAATTTCCATATTACGCGGCAGATTCCCACAAAAACCTATAATGTCTATATCGATGATACGCAGGGGAATTTTACAATTGCTCATAACCTGGATACCAGAGAAAACCCGGATATTCTGCCTTTATCATCTATAGTTCAGTGCAGACTGGATATTAAGCAGGACCAGATAGAGGAAACGTATACCAAGGATGGCGAAACAGTCAGCTACCAACCTCCGGTTTATAAGTATGAGTATAATTACAGCATGAAAATCCAGGTGAGATCGCCATGGTTTGATGACATGAATTTCCGTTTACATAATTTTGCAATTGAGCAGGAGAAGAGAGCGGAAATAATGGAGATGGAGCGTACTGGTTATGAAATTGTAGCGGCATTGACCGGACAGACACCAATGGGAATGCAGCAGAATATGATGGGAATGAACGGAATGCAGCCGGGAATGTCAGGAATGAACGGAATGCCGATGAATAACGGTATGAATGGTGGAATGAATAATGGAATGCCAGGAATGAACGGAATGCCGATGAACAACGGCATGAATGGTGGAATGAATAACGGAATGCAGTCTGGAATGCCAGGAATGAACGGAATGCCGATGAACAACGGCATGAATGGTGGAATGAATAACGGAATGCAGTCTGGAA
>CAKRVL010000072.1 GCA_934408705.1 uncultured Blautia sp.
CGAACCTTAGAGGTCTCACGCAGGTCAAAATATTTGAAGCCTGCAACTGCTCCGTCACACATATTGGCAATATACTGATCTGAACCCTGCTCACGATCCTTTCCATCCTGAGTAAGATATGGATGACCAGACTTGGAATGCTTGATCATACTTAAGAAGCGGGTTCCTTTTTTGCCATATACATTGCAGGCAATGTAGGAAGGATAGTTTCCTTTTCCCTTAAGCGGTCCGTCATTCAGGCCACAGGAGGTCATCTCTGCCTGGTAGAATTTGCCATTCTCGAAGCGGATACGTTCTGCACAGGCCTGACGGGAAGACTGCTTACGGTTACTGTGTCTGTGATAAAAAACATAATAGCTTCCATTTATCTCAATCAGGCTTCCGTGAGTATTTCCGGTACAGTTTCTTGCATTTTTCACATCTGTAATTCCCGGAAGACCAATGTCACCGTTGCTGACCAGAACACCGCCAAATTCAAATCCACCAGTAGGATTATCACTGATTGCATAACAAAGCTCATGGCTATTCAGGGAACTGTAGATGAAATAATAGGTTCCATTGAATTTACGCATGGAGCTTGCCTCCAGAAAAGGATGTCCCTCATAAGAACTTCCTGGTGCTTCTTTCTCACTGGCAATTCCGATGTATTTAGGTCCCATTTTTACAGTAAGCATGTCTGCCGTGTCCAGCTCGAAGCACATCGCACCGTGCTCAGTAGGCTTGGAGCCATCAAGCAGAAGAGGATTTCCCTGAAGGGCAAAGCCTGTGTAAAGATACAGTCTTCCATCATCATCCATAAAAATACCCGGGTCAAACTGCAGCGGCTCTTCTTTCTTTCCAATAGGAGTGCCATCTGCATATTTTACATAACCATAAAATTCATATTTGCCTGCCGGTTTATCACAGACGGCCACAGAAATCATCTTGGTGCCACCCATAAAATAGTAAAGATAAAATCTTCCGTCCGGTCCTTGAATCATATCCGGTGCTGCCAGACCATTTGTAAGACGGATTTTCGGCGCTGCCGGATCCTGTTCTCTTTTGAAAATAATTCCCTCATAACGCCAGTTTCCAAGATCATCCACCGGTGCCGACCAGCATACATAGTCCCCAAGACAGAAATTCAAGCCGTTAAAAAGATCATGAGAACCATATATGTATACACGTCCATCTACAATATGCGGCTCCGCATCCGGCACATATTCCCAGCTTGGCAGGTACGGATTTACAGCCTGCTTTGTTTTCATATCTGTTATCCTCCATTTATTATTTTACATGATTCATAATATGATACCAGTGTCAAAAGGTCAAAAAGCTGTTCGTGCTTGCACGATAAAGCTTTTGAACTTGGGACACGCCAAATATGAGAAAGTAGCGATTTACGCAGTAAATCAGCGGATTTCGAATATTTGAAGGATTGCGGGAGCAGCGTAGCTGCGTAGCAATCCAGGTATCAAATGAGTGTCAAAAGACCTTTTGACACTCATATCATAATATGGATTTATTATAACACCCTGCAATTTCTGTACCTGTTTTTAACGTAAATTGTAACAAATTTATCGCAAATAGCACATCTTTAAAGTCCAGAGGTTGAAGCTCAATAAAAAAACTGTCCAGTCACAGACAGCTTTCTTCCTTTACAACATTTCCTTACCTGATTCACTTTCCTCCAAGGCATCTGCCATTGGAAGCACTCCTGGAGAGATTCGAACTCTCGACACCGCGCTTCGTAGACGCGTGCTCTATCCAGCTGAGCTACAGGAGTATACTCGGCCATGAGGGAATCGAACCCACTCGTGTTATGATAACAGCGGATTTACAGTCCGCTCCGCCTCCTTAGCGGGATAATGACCGATATGATTTCTTACATGTTTTATATTACCAGAAGAACTACATATTCTGCAATAAACCACTAGTTTAATATAACCAAGGAACATAAGTAAAACTGCATTCTGACTTATAAAAAATTCCCATTACCATTTCTTAGTCCATCTTATATATCGATTTTTTTATTGCATTTTCTCATTTATCTGGTATAATAATCATTCGGTAAACAATTTAATAACAAATCAGCTCTGGTATAAAATTGGAAACGACACAAGTGCATGCTTGATAACGAACAACACATGTGTCTTTTTTGTACCTATTTTTAGAAAAAGGAGAACAATTTTATGCCAAAAACTAAATTTCAAAACGTTATTTTCACCCTGATGATGGCCTTCCTTATGGTCTACGCCATGATCTGCTACAACATTTCCCTGAACATCGGTGGAATGAGCAACCAGGTATTTCTCATGGCTTTCAGCGAAATGAAGATCATGTGGCCGGTTGCATTTGTACTGGAGTTCTTTATTGTTGATAACCTTGCCCATAAGCTTGCTTTTCGTATTGTCACACCTAAAGACAGGCCTTTCGCAATCACAGTTGCAATTTCTGTTATGATCATCTGCATTATGTGCCCGATCATGAGCTTAATTGCCACAATCTTATTTAAAAATGCAGGTTCCCAGTTTGTTGCTGTATGGCTCCAGACCACTTTCATGAACTTTCCGGTAGCCTTCTTCTGGCAGCTGATGTACTGCGGACCGCTGATTCGTTTTATCTTTGGAAAGATGTTTCCGGAGAAACAAGAAGCATAAGCGTACCTGTTAGCAGTTTGTATATAAATTTGAAGGATTTTAAAAGGCACTGCAGGATATAGCCTCTCCCTAACGTTTGACTCCAAAATCAAATCGTTTACAGGCGCCATATAATTCCTTGCAATGCCTTTTTTAAATTCTTTATATACTTTTCTTTTGGTAAATACACAATTCTGTATACATGATTATAGTTTCTTCAATATGTCACTCTTTCAAATGCGCATCCAAAAATTCCAATCCAACTGTTTCCGCATAATCTCTTCCCTCTTCAAAGTTCATCTCGAAACCATGGGTGGATTTTTTTCCATAAATCGGAATCAGAACAGAACCTTCTCCTGTATACGCTTCCTCAATTGCCTTTTCTGAATAGCAGTATGGCACCAGGCTGTCATTGATTCCATGGATGATCATAACATCTCCCTCATACGCACTAATAGTATCATATACATCCAGATTATAAACTGCTTTCACATATTCAGAACCTACAGTTCCTACTGGCATCTCAGCTCTGTCTTCCGGGATATCATCTGCGGAAGCATACATTTCTCGGGCATTATCTGCAATGCAAAACGCCGGATAAACAAGAATCATAGCAGCCACATCCTCTTTTCTATCTGATGCAGTCAGAGCACTTACAAGTCCGCCCTGGCTCTGTCCCAGAAGGAAAAGGTGATCCTGGTCTACGAAATCCTTTGTTTTCACAAAGTCCATAATAGCACTTAAATCTTCTTTCTCAGTCACCACTGTCATATCCATGAAATCTACATCACTGTTTCCGTTAAGGGAACCTCCGCAGAAGTCAAATGTATAAACCACATATCCATCCTGAGCTGCTTTTTCCGGCCATTTCGCACGCTCTACCATCTGGGAGGTGGAACCAATTCCGTGGCTCATAATGATTACCGGATAGGTTTTGGTCTCGTCAAAATCTGCCGGATAATAGAACTGTCCGTAAATATTGTTGTCCCCATTTTTACACCAGGAAACCACCTTTGTGCAGCCTTCTAGTTCTGTAGTGTATCCCTCTTCAATCTCCGGATTGTCAGACTCTTCTGAATCAGCATCTTCCTCTTCTTCGGGATCAGAGCTGTCCTCCGCTTCCTCTGTCTGCGTTTCTGCATTTTCCTCAGCCCAGACAGTCACACTTACACAGCCCACACTTAATACTGCAGCCATTCCTAATGCAATTAACATTTTTTTCTTTAACATTTTTATTTCTCCACTTACATTTCTATTGTCAATCAATCACATCATTCTGAAACCTTGACAGATGCTCATAAGGCAGAATCAGCCTTCCTCTGAACAATCCACAGCCATCGTTGATCAGGCTGTTATTTACTGCTGAAAACATATTCACATCAAGGTCTGCTAATTCCAGGGAAAGCAGCTTCATTCCCCGCTCATAAGCCTCATCAAAGTAAACACATTCCCCTTCCGGGATCACATCTCTTCTGGCACGCTCATCCTGCTGGCGTTTCTCATAGCCCAAGTGATTGGCAGGACCGATTTCTGCAATGTCATCCATTTTCTGGGTACGGAGCTGCACCTCCATGTAGGATCTGGAACTGTTATCATAGAAGGTGATATGTAAAGATTGATAACCGTACTCACTGGTACCGCAAATATAGTCTCTGTAATAAGGCTTCACATCATCACTCAATAATTCCGAAGTACTTAACTTCACACCTTGCGCAGATTCCGCAGTAAAACCTCTCTCTTCCAGAAATCCGGGCAACACATTTGCAATTTCATAAAGGTAACGGATAGATACCTGTTCCTGGTCTTCCCCAGGCTTCAGGTGACATCTTGGCATGCATACTACAATTCGATACGCAATGAAATCCCTGAAACAGCTCAGCTTATTTTTCAGCTCTGCAACCGACGGATAGGTACCATTTTCCCTGTAATAATCGTAAATATATTCCACTACATATCCATTAAATTTCTCTTCTGCCCGGATTAATGACTTAATCCGGCCTTTAAATGTAAAAGCAAGAAATGGATATTCATGGGCCATATATTTGTAAAATTCCCGGATCTTCTGGGACTGGGCCGTAAGGAAATCATTATGCTCCAGAAGTTCCGTGATCTGGAGCAGAAAGTTGCTGTGCACCAAATCGACTTCGTTATGGTTCTTCTTCGCTTCCTTACGCAGATCCTCTGTATATTTCTGTAAAATTTTTAAAACCGTATCTCCGGAATATAAATAATCATTAAGTGTAATCATAGCGGTCACCTCGTTTGTGAACGTTCTTTCTGACTGTGTTTGTTACAATTATTCTAGCAAACTTTCATGATTTAGCAAGAAAAAGTTTTATCAACATTTTCCCATTTTAAAAGGGACCTCCGAAGAAGTCCCTTTGTTGTATTCCTATTCTTTTAAATATTATATATTAATAGCTTTATTTCTTTTTCTTCCGGCATTACTCTCAGTGCGCCTTTTCTTGTTGTGATAATTGAGGCAGCTGCATTGGCAAACGTTAACATTTCAGCCAGATTTTCCTCTTTTAGTCCATTAATTCCATGTTCACAGACATAGTGTAATACACAGCCGCAGAAGGTATCTCCTGCTCCGGTTGTCTCGATGGTATTATCCTGTAAAAACGGCTTTACTTCCACCATCATTTCATTATAATAAGCACGACTTCCTTCTCTTCCCATAGACACAAGGATCAGTGGAATCTGATAACGTCCTCTAATCCAGTTTACGCCATCACTATAATCTTCTTCTCCTGTCAGCCACTGAATTTCATTATCTGAAATTTTCAGTATCTGACAATGACCAAGACCATATAATACCTGCTTTCTCGCCTCTTCCATAGACTCCCAGAGCGGTGGACGTAAGTTGGGATCAAATGAAATAATAGCGCCAGCTTCTTCTGCAATATGAATTGCTTCTTTCGTTGCCTCCCGCACACCTTCATGTGTCATAGACAATGTACCAAAATGAAAAATTTTCGTATTTTTGAGAATATCTTCACAAATTTCAGCTTTATTCAGCATCATGTCTGCACCTGGATTACGGTAAAAAGAGAAATCCCTGTCTCCATCTGGATATGTATGTACCATAGCAAGGGTTGTATGGATCTTTTCGTCTGTACATAATCCAGTGTCATCAATTCCAACTTCTTTTATTGCAGCCCTCAACTGTTCTCCGAAGAAATCATTTCCCACCTTTCCGATAAATGCCGTGTCATGCCCTAACTTTGCTAACATTGCAAGCACATTACAAGGTGCTCCTCCGGGATTTGCTTCAAAAAGTGGATTTCCCTGACTGCTTTTTCCGTTTTCAGTAAAATCAATCAATAATTCTCCCAGTGCCGTTACATCATATTTCTTCATACGTCGCTCCCAATTCTTGTATTTTTACTTTACTCATTCATTACAAGCGTCTGGAACTTTCATACCAAATCATATTTCACTACATCGATCTTAGCCGCACCGTCAACAAAGAAAGAAATACCTTTTGCAGCCTGCTCTGTAAGAATAACAGCAGACATAACCTGTTCTCCGTCATTGATAAATATTTCCGCGCTGAATCTGTCCAGAATTACTCGTAATTTCAATTCATTACAGCCACCATTTACCAGACATTCTCTCTGATGAACCACTGCACGTTCGCTTCCGGAGAAGCTTCTGTCGATTTTCAAAACTGATTCATCTGGACGGAATCGTAAAGTGG
The DNA here is from genome assembly GCA_934408705.1 of uncultured Blautia sp. Classification (GTDB taxonomy): domain Bacteria; phylum Bacillota; class Clostridia; order Lachnospirales; family Lachnospiraceae; genus Blautia_A. The sequence goes on from CAKRVL010000072.1 coordinate 6,322, forward strand.
AATGATATTTTTCATTCTCTGCAAAACAGAGTTCGAATTTTTTATAAAGCTTATCTTTATCTACCGGTCGTATTACAAGCTCCAGATCTACGGTACGTCCTTCAATCTGGTCAAGTGTGGTTCTGGTGTCTTTAATCACAACATCCTTGTACTCGACTTTATTTGCACGCATGGAATCCAGTTCTCTGACCGGAACCTGATACAGTCTTCCGTTTTTCACAGACAATTCTCTCGGAAGGCTCATTTGTGCAAACCATTTAGATTCATTTCTGCGATAAGCAAGAGTATCCCAGTTCTGCATCCAGGCAATCATAATTCTTCTTCCACCTGGAGCAAGCAATGTCTGCATTGCATAACAGTCAATTCCATAATCCACACTCTGATAAGACTGTTCCTTCAAAGTATGTGTCTCAGAATCCAGATCTCCTATGATACATAATGTTCCATTTCCATTATGATATTCCATTCCTTCCGGAATCATGTCCTGTGGGCTTGTCAGAAGCACATATTTGCCGTCCAGTTCAAAGAAATCCGGACATTCCCACATCTTTCCATAGCGGTTTTTATTCTCTGCCAAAGTACTTACAAATTCCCATTCAAAACCATTTTTACTTCTGTAAAGAAGAATTTGTCCGCTTCCATCAGCAGGACGACTTCCTATAACACAATAAAAGTTTCCGTCTTTTTCTTTCCAGATTTTTGGGTCACGGAAATCTACTTTGCTTGCACCTTCCGGCAGATCTTTAAAGGTCAGGATCGGATTTTTGTCATACTTCACGTAATCCTTTCCATCTCCCACAGCCACCGCCTGTGTCTGAACATCCCTTGCGGTTCCGTCCTCCAGTATTTCCCGGTCCACAGCTGTATACATAAGCAGCTGTCTGCCGTCCTCCAGCTCTATGGCACTTCCGGAAAAGCAGCCCACTTTATCGTAATCCTGGTCTGGTGCCAATGCTGCCGGGAGATAGTCCCAATGCAGCAGATCCTTACTTACCACATGCCCCCAGTGCATGCAGTCCCAATGTGTGTTATATGGATTGTACTGATAAAACAAATGGTATTCTCCCTTATAGCAGGAAAATCCATTGGGATCATTCATCCATCCAACATAAGGAGTTATATGAAAAGCCGGTCTGTCTTCCGCTTTAATCTGCCCTCCCTGTGTAAATTCATATTTTCTTGCCTTTTCTAACATTTCGCTCATGAAAAATCTCCTGTCAAAGTCGTTGTTCAGTTCTTACATCTTTTGTTACTTTTCCGCGCTTAAAGATTCCTGATACTGATCAAAATATTTCTGTTTGATTGAAAGATAATCAGAAAGCCCGTACTTCTCCATTTTTTCCAGGTAAGAATCCCATTCTTCTTCAATTCCTCCGTTCAGGATCCAGTCAGCTTTCTTCTGTTCTGCATATTTTTTAATATCGGTATCATACTGTGATACTTTGTTTGTATCATCAATACTCATAAATACATTCGGATAAACATATTTGCTGTTCATATCCTGTAAATATGTCTCGTGCATATTATCCAGACGCCATTTTGCATCTTCCGGCTGTGTCACATATACATCATAATATTCATTCAGCACGGCCAGAGGGCCATTTACAGATTGCGCCTCACGCACTTCCACTGGAGACTGCTCTCCCAGATCCATATGTTTTAACATTTCGCCGCCGTCTTTGTTTGTAGACAGTTCAAAAATGTTAAAGGAATCCTCTTCGCCATAAGTACCCCAGTTATTCTGCGGAGACTGGAGGGGTGCATACATCTGATCAATCCATGCAGCAGCAAGTGCTGTATTACGACAGCTGGATGTAAGAACACATCTTCCACGGTCAAATCCACTGGTTTCACTGTTGTTCTGTCTGGTAATATTTCTCATGCCATCCGGTCCGGTCAGTGCCGGAAGCATCACATAATCTGTATTGTTATCTATATTCGCAATATCCCATGTGAAGCAGAGTCCGTAACGGTGATTCTTTCCTTTTGCAACATAAGTAGACCACTCCTGTGTAAAGGCTTCCGGATCTACAAGGTCTTCTGTCACCAGTTTATGAAGCCATTCAATTCCTTCCTTGTAGCCTTCCTGAACAGTTGTATAAATTACTTTTCCTTCATCTGTTACCGCGAAATGATCTCCTGTGTCTCCGTAACCCTCTCCAAATCCGTTTATTAAAATCGCCGGATCCTGATCTCCGTTATTGATAATAAATGACATTGGGATTACATCACCTTCAATGGAAAATTCTTTCTCCAGTTCTTCTGCATGATCCCGGAACTGAATCAGTACCTGTTCCAGTTCGTCTGTTGTTGTAGGGATCTCAAGTCCAAGATAGTCAAGCCATTTTTTATTAATATATGGAATATCTCCAATCGCCTGAATTGCTTCTTTTCCTGCACCAAGCTGTTCAATCCACGGGAAAGAATAGATATGTCCATCCGGTGCTGTGCACATAGTCCTGTACTCTGGGTATTTTTCAAACACAGCCTGAAGATTCGGCATGTATTTGTCAATCAGATTTTCCAGTGGAATGATAATTCCCTGCTTCGCATATCGCAGCAGATCATAATCACTCATTCCTGCATTAAACAATCCATCCGGCAGATTTCCAAACTGAGCCAGAGCCAGATTCTTTTTATCTGAAAACTGATCGGATACAAAACAGGTCCAGTCAATATGAACATTTGTCTGTTCTTCCAGTCGCTGGAAAATCACTCTTTCATTGGGATCCTGTGTGGAAGTAGCCGGTGCACTTGTAATAAAAGAAAGCTCCTCTGTTTCCTTTAATGGAAACTGTACCTCAGATACTGGTGTGTCCGGGTTGATCTCCGCATTAAGCTGCTGCTCTTTTCCACACCCTGCCGTACTTATCATCATCGTCAAAGAAAGTCCAAGTGCAAGTAAACCTTTTACTCTGTTTTTCTTCATATCTGTATCGTTCCTTTCTTATCAGCCTTTTACTGATCCGACCATAATTCCCTGATCAAAATACTTCTGGAAGAATGGGTACATTACTAAAAGCGGTAAGCTTGATACTACAATGGTTGCATATTTCAGCTGTTCCGCTACCTTTGCCATTTCAGCAGTACTCTGAATATCTGCAATCATACCTGGCTGCGGAGTATTCTGTACCAGAATGGAACGAAGTACTAACTGCAGAGGCTGAAGATTTGCATCATTCAGATAAATCATTGCATCAAAATAGCTGTTCCACATTCCTACAAATGACCACAGTGCAAGTACTGCAATGATCGGCTTACATACCGGCATCATGATTTTGAAGAAATGCTGGATCTCATTGGCTCCGTCAATTGCGGAAGCTTCTCTTAATTCTGCCGGGATTGACTGGTAGTATGTTCTTGCAAGGATCATATTCCATACATTAAATGCTCCAGGAATCAAAACTGCCCAGACTGTATTTACCATATGCAGCTGATTGATTAAAATAAAAGTCGGGATCATTCCACCGCCAAAGAACATTGTGATCAGGAAAATGAGATTGAAAAATTTTCTTCCCACAAATTCCTTCTTGGACAATGGATACGCTGCCAGCAATGTTATAAAAACAGAAATAGCTGTAAATGCAAGTGAATACAGAAAAGAATTCAGGAATCCACGCCAGATCATCTCATTTTCCAGTACTCTGCGATATGCATCCAAAGTCCAGTCCTTAATATGAAAACTCAGTCCCTGATTATTCAAAACTGTAGGATCCATAAAAGAGGCCAGCACTACATACACGATTGGAATTGCAATAGAAAGTACAAACAGTCCAAGAATCAGGAATCCAATTCCAAGGATAAGACAGTCTGTCTTCGAATATTTTTTCTTTATTTTCTCCATCTTCGCTTCCTCCTATAATCCTTCTCCGTCGTTCAGCTTCTTTACCACCCAGTTTACAAAAACTAACAGAATTACATTTACTACTGAATTAAACAGACCAACAGCAGTAGAATAACCATAATCGCCGTTCAAAAGACCAATACGGTATACATATGTTGATAAAATTTCTGATGCTGGCAGGTTCATATCTGTCTGTAATGCGTAGGCTTTTTCAAATCCAATACTCATAATATTTCCAGCCTGCAGGATAAACTGAATTACAATAATATTCTTGATTGCAGGAAGCTCTACATACCAGATCTGCTGCAGAAGGTTTGCCCCATCCATAATAGCTGCTTCTTCCAGTTCTTTGCTTGCATTTGATAAAGCAGCTGTGTACATAATAGAGGCCCAGCCTGCTGTCTGCCAGATTCCACTTGCTATGTAAATAGTACGGAAAGCAGACGGCATTGTCATCCAATTTGTACTGATTCCTAACAGCTTATTCAGAGGTCCAACCGGAGAAAGCAGCATACGTACCATACCACAAAGTACAATTACAGATATAAAGTTCGGCATATAGACCAGAAGCTGTACTTTCTTCTTAACTCCGTTTCTACGGATACGATTCAAAAGCAATGCCAAAATGATCGGAACCGGAAAGCCCCATAACAATCCATAAATACTCAGTTTTAACGTATTCAACAGGTAGTTCATAAAATCCGGTGAAGATAAAAACCGCCTGAAATATTCAAGTCCAACCCATGGACTTCCAATTACTCCCTTGATTACGTTGTAATCCTCAAACGCAATCAGAAGTCCTCCCATAGGAAGATACTTAAAGATAATTGTCAGCAAAAGCCCTGGCATTAAGAAAAAAAGATATAACTGCCAGTTTTTCTTCACATATGTAACCTTATCTCTCCACGTTTGCTTTTTCACGGGCATTGTTTGGTTCTGCATTCTTTTCATGCACTTCTCCTCCATTCCTTTCCCTTTCCGTTCTTGAAACCGGTTAAGTAACCGGTTACTTTATAATTCGATGTTACTACATTCAGGTTCATATGTCAACACTTTTTCAACTTAAAATAACCGGTTACGTAATCGGTTATTTTACCATTGCCTTTTTTTTAAATAATTGCTATACTAAAAAAATAATATAGTCCCAGTAATTAAAAGATTCCCAGACATTATGTTATTCTCATTTATTTATAATAATATAAGGAGATTAAATTTTTATGGCAAAAAAACAGGTGACATTTGCAGATATTGCAGAATACACTCATTTTTCAAAAACTACAATATCACGTTATTTCAATCATCCCGATTCTCTTACGCTTGAAAATCAGGAAAAGATTTCACAGGCCCTTGATACCCTGGGCTATAAAAAAAATAAACTTGCAAAAGTTCTGGCAAATGGTAAGAGTGAATTTATCGGAATCATTGTTCCAAATCTCTACTTGCATTACTACTCTGAAATGCTGACACAGCTTCTTTCAAGCTATAGTGACTATCATTATAAATTTCTTGTTTTTTCCAGTGAACATGGTGCCGAAGAGGAGCAACAGTATATTGAAGAGCTTCTTTCCTATCAGATTGAGGGGCTTATTGTTTTAAGCCATACACTGTCATCCAAAAAGCTGGCTTCCTATCAGATTCCTGTCATTGCCATTGAGCGAGAGGCAGAATATATCAGCAGCATTACCACTGACAATTATATGGGTTCCCTTCAGGCTACCTCCCTGTTAATTCGTGATAAATGTGATATATTGATTCATATCAATGTCAATGTTGAAAAAACAGTCCCGGCTTATGATCGTATACGTGCATTTGAGGAAACATGTAAAGAATATCAGGTTCCTTATGACATTGATCTAAGCGTAAGCGGCAATTCTTATCAAGAGATTTTAAATGTGATAAGACGTATCTTTACAAGAATTGAAGAAAAGTATCCGAATCAAAAAAAAGGTATCTTTCTCGCGAATGATACCTATGCCAATATGTTTCTCAATTTAATTTTCCAGAAATATGGTAAATTACCACCTACTTACGAAATTATAGGCTTTGATAATTCTCCAATTGCCAGTGAATCAATCCTTCCCATCACAACTATTGGTCAGCAAATTGATGTTATTGCACAGACTGCCATGGACCTTCTGGTGCAGCAGATGGAAGAACAAAAAAAGCGAGCGCCTAAACCACTGGAAAAGCCAATTCACAAACAGGTCACTCCGGTACTGATTCGCCGGAATACTACCAGTTAACTTATTGCTTTCGTATATTATTCAAAAAGGCACCTCCCAGCCTGGGAAGTGCCTTTTTTCAGTTTCAATTATTTCTCAATTGTAACCCAGATGTTCTGCTCGATTGCTTTCTCAAGGATTGCCGGTGTGTCACCCTTCATGAAACCAGTCTTATCCTCTTCTACCTTGTACTCTTTTCCGTCATAGGTTGTCTTTGTCATCTGGTCGTCACCGTAGAAGTTACACTCAAGATAGAACTCTGTGTGATCTTTGTTTGTAGATACGGTGCAAACAAGGTCAGCCTGGATGTCTTCGATGGTGTACTCTACTACTGTATACTCATCGTAGTCTTTGTTTGGCTCGAACTGTGCCTCAGCCGGAAGATCTGCTGCTGTAGCTGTTGCTGCCTCTGTTGCTGCATCATCTGCAGCTGCTGCGTCGTCAGCTGCATCAGCGCCGTTGTCAAAGTATACCCACAGATCCTGCTCGATTGCTTTGTCAAGGATTGCCGGTGTATCACCTTTCATGAAGCCTGTTTTGTCTTCTTCTACTGTGTACTCTTTTCCATCATATTTTGTCTTTGTCATCTGGTC
>CAKRVL010000073.1 GCA_934408705.1 uncultured Blautia sp.
CTCGCGCCGCGTTAGCGACCTATACCCTTAGCAGGGGCACCTCTTCGGCCTCTTGAGTACTTCTCCAGTCTCCGAACTACTTAACATATGTTAAATTGTGGAGTGCGCGTTTTTCGTAACGCATTTGTTATTATACTTAAAAGTATCCTTGTTGTCAACAGCTTTTTTTATTTTTTCTATTTTTTATCATATTTTTTATCATTCTTTTTATTATTCTTTTACATTGGCCTGAATAGTCTCTTCGATTCTTCTTTTTACCTCTGCAGCAATCTCTGTTGACTTCATATCTTTATACTCTTCATATTCCATAGGCGGCAGGAAATGGATCTGAACATCCAGCATCTTAGCTGATCCGGTGTCAAATGCCTTATAACAATCAATTAATGCTACCGGCACGATAGGACATTTTGCTTTCATTGCAGCTTTAAAGCTTCCACCCTTAAATTCCTGCGGATGATTTCCATTTTTACTTCTGGTTCCCTCCGCAAAAATGAGATAGTTTCTTCCTGCTTTTACTTCTTTTGTTACATTTATAATCACTTGCATGGACTGTTTTATATCATCTCTGTCAATGAGAAAGGCTTTCATACATGCAAATACCTGTTTCAGAAATGGTACATTTCCAACTTCCTTCTTAGCTACTACAGAAAAAGGTACCGGACATACTTCCATAATAGCCAGTACATCATACAAGCCCTGATGATTCGGATAGAATATAAATCCGTTTTGTGAAGGAATATTTTCTACGCCATAGGACTGTATACAAAGATTTCCTCCGCGATTAGCCGCATGGTCTATTTTTTTCAGCATTGCATAACGCTGCTCCTCTGTATAATTGTCCACATGTGCTGCATACCAGTTCAGCATGATCCAGTAATATGGTACAAACAAAATATTCTTTAAGACCATTACTATAATTCTCTTCATTGGTTATTATCTCCTTTTTGATTAATTCAAGCAGAAAGGCCACTGCAAGATTCCATTATCCTGCAGCAGCCTCTCCTTTCTACTCTGCGCCCAGCTTATTTGCAATTTTTTCTTCATATCCCGGATTCTTTTTGATAAAGACATTATACGCTTTTGTATAACTCTTATAAGAATCTGTTGTCATAAATTTTGCATAATCTGTGGCAGCCTGGGTTCTGAGCTCATCAGTAATCTCAGAAGGTGACATTACATAATATTTGCCATCCTTTTTCTCCACCATATAGGTTCCTACGCAAGGATATTCCTGCTCATTTTCCAGTACCAAATTATAAATGATGTACACATAAGTATAATCATCATTCTCGGAAAGCTTATCACACTGCTCTATTTTCACCTTATCTGGCTTATGAGCTGCAAAATATTTCAACGTAGCGTCAATCTCACTTTGAAGAAGCTCATTGGTATCCTTGTTATCCTGATAATAGCACTTTTTAACCTTTTTCTCGCTTCCATTTACATAATTCTTTATGAGAGCTTCTACAACTCCCTCAGGCGATTTATGATTTACGCCACATCCGGACATTGCCATGACAAATATCATGGCAATGCCCAGTATTAATATTCGGTTTTTCTTCTTCATAGTTCACAGATTCCTTTATTCTTCATCATTTGCGTCCTGTGAATCCTCTTCTCCGGAAACCTCTTCTGTTTCCTCAGTCGTCTCCTCACTGCTGCCATTTTCTGTGTTTTCTTCAACCTTCTCGCGCACCTTGGCAAGACTTGCAACTGTAACACCCGCATCCAGGTTGATCAGCTTCACGCCTGAAGTAATTCTTCCAAGAATAGAAATTCCGGCACAGGTAATACGGATTATGATTCCCTCTGTAGTGATCATCATAATCTCATTTTCCTCATTAACAGCTTTGGCACCAATCACATTACCGGTTTTTTCAGTGATCTTGTAACACTTCACACCCTTACCACCACGATTCTGACTGGTAAATTCACTCATTGCGGTACGTTTTCCCATACCATTCTCGGAAACTACAAGCAGATAGTCTCCCTGAGAATTCAGCTGCATTGATACAACCTCATCACCAGGATCAAGGTTCATACCACGAACACCCATGGAACTTCTTCCTGTACTTCTTACATCAGTTTCCTTAAAACGGATACACATACCATCTTTAGTTATCAGTATAATATCCTTGGTATCATCTGTGGCCTTAACCTCGATCAATTCATCGTCATCACGAAGTGTGATCGCAACAAGACCAGTCTTACGTACATTTGCGTACTCCTCCATTGGAGTCTTCTTCACAAGACCAGACTTCGTTGCCATTACAAGATACTTACCCTTTTCAAATTTGCGCATCGGAATAACAGCAGTAATACGCTCACCTGGCATAAGCTGCAAAAGGTTAACAATTGCTGTCCCCCTTGCAGTTCTTCCTGCTTCTGGTATTTCATATGCTTTCAGTCTGTATACGCGTCCGGTATTGGTAAAGAACATCAGATAATGATGTGTAGTAGTCATAAGCAGCTCTTCAATATAATCATCGTCGATAGTCTGCATTCCCTTTATTCCACGTCCACCACGATTCTGACTACGGAAATTATCTACTGTCATTCGCTTAATATAACCAAGCTTAGTCATAGTGATAACCGCATTCTCTCTTGGGATCAGATCTTCTGTTGAAAGATCATATACATCGTATCCTATGGCTGTTCTTCTCTCATCACCATACTTATCAGCAATTGCAAGAATCTCCTCTCTTACAACACGGAGAAGAAGATTTCTGTCAGCAAGAATTGCCAGGAATTTGCGGATTTTTTCCTCTAATTCTGCATATTCAGCCTCCAGTTTTTCTCTTTCCAAACCGGTAAGAGCTCTCAGACGCATATCTACAATTGCCTGAGCCTGTACATCTGTCAGTTCGAATCTGTCTATTAATTCCTGCTTCGCAATCTGAACATTCCGGGCAGCACGAATAATCCTGATAACCTCATCAATGTTATCCAGCGCCTTTAACAAGCCCTCTAAAATATGGGCACGTTCCTGAGCCTTATTCAGATCATATCTGGTTCTTCTGGTAACAACGTCCTCCTGATGAGCCAGATAATGTTCCAAAAGATCCTTCAGATTCAAAACCTTCGGAACCAGACTGTCACCCTGAGGTACCACACAAAGCATAATAACGCCAAAGGTATCCTGCAGCTGGGTATGCTTATACAGCTGATTCAATACAACATTTGCATTGGCATCTTTGCGCAGATCAATACAGATTCGCATTCCCTCGCGGCTTGAATGGTCATTCAGATCTGTAATTCCATCAATTTTCTTGTCACGGACAAGTTCTGCAATTTTCTCGATCAGACGGGCTTTATTTACCAGATATGGAAGCTCAGTTACAATAATACGAGATTTTCCATTTGATAATGTCTCGATATTAGATACCGCACGCACGCGGATCTTACCCCTGCCGGTACGATATGCCTCTTCAATACCCCTTCTGCCAAGAATAGTAGCTCCTGTAGGGAAATCAGGACCTTTTACAACATCAAGAAGCTCTTCGATAGTAGTTTCTCTCTGCTCCTCGATAATATTGTCAATAATTTTTACAACAGCATTAATAACCTCACGAAGATTGTGCGGAGGAATATTAGTAGCCATACCAACGGCTATACCGGTAGTACCATTCACCAGAAGATTAGGGAAACGTGAAGGGAGCACCTTAGGTTCTCTCTCTGTCTCATCAAAGTTTGGCTGGAAATCTACAGTATCTTTATTGATATCAGCAAGCATCTCCATGGAAATCTTGCTCAGACGAGCCTCTGTATATCGCATTGCAGCTGCGCCGTCACCATCTACAGAACCGAAGTTTCCGTGCCCGTCAACCAGCGGGTAACGGAAAGACCAGTCCTGAGCCATATTTACAAGTGCTCCGTAAATAGAGCTGTCACCATGAGGATGATATTTACCCATAGTATCACCAACGATACGGGCGCATTTACGATGCGGCTTATCCGGACCGTTGTTCAATTCGATCATAGAGTACAGCACTCTACGCTGTACCGGCTTTAAACCATCTCTTACATCCGGAAGTGCTCTTGAAGCGATAACGCTCATAGCATACTCAATGTAAGATTCTTTCATGGTTTTCTCCAGATCCACCTCATGGACCTGGTCAAAAATCTTGTCATCCATATTGTTCTATCTCCCCTAGATATCCAGATTCTTTACAAAGCGTGCATTCTCTTCGATGAACTCACGTCTCGGCTCTACCTTGTCACCCATCAGTGTGGTAAATACAAGATCGATCTCAGAGGTCGCTGCCTCATCCATCGTAACACGGAGAAGGATACGTTTCTCAGGATCCATTGTAGTCTCCCAAAGCTGTTCTGCATCCATCTCACCCAGACCTTTGTATCGCTGGATCTTATTGTTGGAGTCTCGTCCTATTTCTGCAAGGATGGAATTCAGCTCATTATCATCATAAGCGTACCATACCTTCTTATTCTTCTCAATTTTATAAAGAGGGGGCTGTGCCAGATATACATAACCCTGCTTGATCAGCTCCGGCATAAATCTGTACAGGAATGTAAGAAGCAATGTGGCAATGTGAGCACCATCAACATCGGCATCTGTCATAATAATGATCTTATGATATCTCAGCTTGGAAATATCGAAATCATCATGAATACCGGTACCAAATGCCGTGATCATAGCCTTGATCTCTTTATTTGAATAAATCTTGTCCAGACGTGCCTTCTCTACGTTCAGTATCTTACCACGAAGAGGAAGGATTGCCTGTGTAGCACGATTACGGGCTGTCTTCGCAGAACCACCCGCGGAATCTCCCTCTACGATGTAGATTTCACAATTCTCCGGATTCTTATCTGAACAATCAGCAAGCTTACCTGGAAGGGACATACTATCCAGAGCAGATTTTCTTCTGGTAAGGTCTCTGGCCTTACGTGCAGCCTCCCTTGCTCTCTGTGCAAGTACAGACTTCTCCACAGTAGCTTTGGCAACGGCCGGATTCTGCTCCAGGAAAATCTCCAGCTGCTTGCTTACAACACCATCTACCGCTCCTCTGGCCTCACTGTTACCAAGCTTCTGCTTTGTCTGGCCCTCAAACTGCGGATTACCTATCTTAACACTGACAATAGCAGTCAGGCCTTCTCTTATATCATCGCCAGAAAGATTCGGCTCACTATCCTTCAAAAGCTTATTCTTTCTCGCATAATCATTGAATGTATTTGTAATAGCATTTCTGAAACCGGTAATATGTGTACCACCCTCAGGAGTATTAATGTTATTTACAAATCCATAAGTATTCTCTGTGTAGGAATCATTGTGCTGCATGGCAACCTCGACAACTACACCATCCTTCTCACCCTCACAGTAAATGATCTCAGGATACAAGGCTTCCTTACTTCTGTTCAGATAACTTACAAACTCGCGGATACCACCCTCATAGTGAAAGGTCTTCTCTCGCTCCATTCCCTCTCGCTTATCTGTAAGAATAATCTTCAGTCCCTTTGTAAGAAATGCCATCTCACGAAGACGCTGTTTCAGAATGTCATAATCGTATACCGTTTCTTCAAAAATCTGCTTATCAGGAAGGAATGTAACTGTAGTTCCTGTTGCATCATTACATTCTCCTACTTCACGAAGAGGATACATCGTCTTACCACGCTCATAACGCTGCTCATATTTCTTTCCATCTCTGCAGATTGAAACTACAAGCCACTCAGACAATGCATTAACTACTGATGCACCAACTCCATGAAGACCACCTGATACCTTGTATCCTCCACCGCCAAATTTACCTCCGGCGTGAAGAATGGTAAATACTACCTCTACAGCCGGGATACCAGCTTTATGATTAATTCCTACTGGAATGCCTCGTCCGTTATCTACAACTGTAATGGAGTTATCAGGATTGATTGTAACATTTATTTCAGTACAATAACCGGCCAGAGCCTCATCTACAGCATTATCCACGATTTCGTACACAAGATGATGCAAACCGCGGCTGGATGTACTACCAATATACATACCCGGTCTTTTACGAACGGCCTCCAGACCCTCCAGAATCTGGATTTGATCCGCTCCGTATTCCGTATTTGTTTCGCCCATGATATTCCTCCTGTTATAATCTATTAAAAAGTTACAGGAATTAGCGACTCATTTCTGCTGTCGGATCTCGTTCCTGTTTTTGCGCATAAAAATACAAATTTATTATATCACAAAATCCCCGTTTTTGCCAGTTAAAAGCCTTTCCCTGATGTAAAAAAAAACAGCGTATTTTCAACGAATATCCGTCAAAAATACGCCTTATAATACCTTATTTCAATTCAAGCAAAGCCTGATAAATATCCCTTTTTGTAACACCACGATCCTTTGCAACCATTTTCATTGCCTCTTTACGTGCAATTCCCTGATTTTCATAAATTGCCATGTGCTCCTCAATGGAAATATCTTTCCAAGATTCCTGTGATTCCTGTTCCATCTCCTTGCGGCTTCTGCCCTCGATCACCAGAACACATTCCCCAAGTGGCTTCTGATCTTTGTAAAAATTGATCAGCTCCTGTATGGTGGTACGAAAAGCAGTTTCATGCTTCTTGGTCAATTCCCGGCAAAGTGTCATTCTGCGGTTTCCAAGAACCTGGTACAGCTCTTCCAGAGTCCCAACCAGATGATGAGGCGCCTCATAAAGAATAATCGTGCGGGTTTCGCTCTTTAGTTCTTCCAAAATTGCCTTCCGTTCTTTTTTATCCGGTGGCAAAAAGGCCTCAAAAGCAAATCTGCGGGTAGACAAGCCTGACAGTGTCAGGGCTGTAATACAGGCTGCCGGACCAGGAAGAGAAGTCACTTCAATACCTGCGTCATAGCACATAGCAGCCAGCACTTCTCCCGGATCAGAGATTCCAGGCGTTCCTGCATCTGTGATCAATGCAATGTTCAGCCCTTCTCTCATCTTCTCTATCAAAGTGTACGCCTTCTCCACTTTATTATACTCATGGTAACTGGTCATGGGGGTTTTTATATCAAAATGATTGAGAAGTTTAATACTGTTGCGGGTATCCTCCGCAGCGATCAGATCCACCTCCTTCAGGATCCGGAGCACACGAAGTGTAATATCCTCCAGATTTCCTATAGGTGTGGCACACAAATATAATTTACCACTCATGTTTCTCTCCCTTATGCAATCATCTGTATAACCTTAACAAAAAGATAATAACCGAATGCTGCTTCGGTTAAATCATATCATACAATTCCAGAATATCTCTGGTATAAACACCTGGCTTCTCATAAACGATCAGCGGCCTCTCCACAGTAATACGGGAATTACCGCCCTTCAGTGCTTCTATAAGCACCATATTAGGTTCCCTGTCAATATAGGGATAAACAAGCTGCATACGCTTAGGCTCCAGCTTGTATTTCGTCAGAACATTCATAATCTCAGCAAGTCTGAATGGTCTGTGCACCATGTAAAAGCGCCCTCTGTCGTCGAGAAGCTTTGATGCCTGACTTACCACATCCTCCAGTGTACAAAGAACCTCATGCCTGGCAATAGCTTTGGGCATATGTGGATTGGTCAGCCCATGCTGTCCGATCATATATGGCGGATTGCATGTGACAACATGAAAAGAAGCTGCCCCGAAAATGCTGACAGCCTCTTTAATATCACCTTGCCTGATGCTGACCTTGTCCTCCAGGTTATTATATTTCACACTTCTTGCAGCCATTTCGGCGCATTCCTCCTGGATTTCCAGACCTGTAAAATGTTCTCCCTGTGTCTTAGCGGAAAGAAGCACCGGAATAATACCGGTTCCGGTTCCCATATCAAGAACCGTCTCTCCCTTCTTTACTCTGGCAAATCCAGATAACAGAACAGCGTCCATACCGAAGCAGAATTTCTGGGGATCCTGGATAATATAATACCCATTCTGCAGATCATCTACCCTTTCATTCTCCTTCACAAGATCATTAATCATTTAACTTGGAATCTCCCTTTTTGTCTTCCAGCTCCTGCAGTTCTTTTAATTCCTGTTCAGAAATTTTTACTTTCTTTTTTCTGGAACGGAATTTCAGTTCTCCTACAGGAAATTCCTGAATTTCTTTCTCATCACCGATTTCTACTACTACCTTTACAAGCTGACGAAGTACATTTACACTCTGCACATTACCCTGAATTCCATCTGGCGTAGTTACTGTATCTCCTACTCCCGGAAGTCTGCGGTTCAGCTCCTCGTAAGTCTCCTGCTCGTTCTTCAGACAGCACATCAGTCTTCCGCATACCCCTGATATTTTCGTCTGATTCAGGGAAAGATTCTGCTCCTTAGCCATTCTGATGGATACCGGAGCAAACTCAGAAAGATAGGTATGACAGCAAAGACATCTGCCGCAGATGCCGATTCCTCCAAGAATCTTCGTTTCATCTCTTACACCGATCTGACGAAGCTCGATCCTTGTCTTAAAAATAGCAGCCAGATCTTTTACCAGCTGGCGGAAATCTATTCTGCCATCTGCAGTAAAATAGAACAATACTTTATTGTTGTCAAAAGTATATTCTGCATCGATCAGTTTCATCTCAAGCTCATGCTCGCGAATCTTCTTCTGACAGATCTTAAAAGCGTCCTTCTCACGCTCTCTGTTATACTTCTCTCTATCGTCATCATCCTTGGTAGCCACACGAAGTACCTCCTTCAGAGGATGTACTACCTCATCATCAGCTACCTCCTTCGGTGCAAGCACCACCTTTCCATACTCCACACCACGGGCGGTCTCCACGATCACATGGTCACCTGGTTTTACTTTATAGCTTTTCGGATTGAAGTAATAAATTTTACCTACATTCCGAAATCTTACGCCTACTACTTTAGCCATTCTATTTCTCCCTGATTGTAAGGAACAGAAGTTCAAGAGCAAGCTCTGTATTTACATTTGCACGAAGTCTGACCTTAGTCTTCTCCAACGCATCCAGAATCTTCTCCAGGTTCTCATAAGAACGCTGTCTTGCCTGTTCCCTTATATAATTTATTTCCTGCTTAAAAACAAGATTATCAACTTCCCGTGTAGCCTTAAACATCAGTACATCACGGAACCAGAACTGGAAAAGGTCAAGATAATCATTGATATTCTGCTTATCGTTGGAAAGCTCCTTGATTGCCTCTGTAAGCTCATACACTTCCATTCCATCTGCATTCTTCAGAATACGAAGTGCATTCTGAGTCATATCTGCAAAGTCCTGGGAAGTAGCAGCCTGCTTCGCTCTGCCAATGCTTCCATGAGCATAGGAGGCATCGATCTCAGCCTGATAATCCGGCACATGAAGATGCTCCATCAGATACTTCTTCACCAAACCATCATCTACCACCTTCAGATCCAGACGTACACATCTGGAACGGATAGTAGGCAGCAGTGCATCTATATTGCTTGTAAGAAGCATGATAACTGCATATTCCGGCGGCTCCTCAATGGTCTTCAGAAGGGCATTCTGCGCCTGAGGATTCATCAGCTCCGCGTTTGCAACAATATAAATCTTATATGGGCTGCAATATGGCTTAATGTCTACATCATTGATAACCTGTTCCCTGATCTCGTCAATTGTAATAACATTTGGCTTC
Organism: uncultured Blautia sp.; assembly: GCA_934408705.1. Classification (GTDB taxonomy): domain Bacteria; phylum Bacillota; class Clostridia; order Lachnospirales; family Lachnospiraceae; genus Blautia_A. The sequence goes on from CAKRVL010000073.1 coordinate 9,568, forward strand.
TCATGGGTCACCATAATAATATCCGGGTGATTCTTGCCGATTGCTTTCTTACAGGAATCGCAATGTCCGCAAGGCTCTGTACCACCTTCCTCACACTGCAATGTCATGGCATAGGTTCCTGCCAGTAACTTCTTTCCAGAACCAGGGTCGCCTGTAAAAATATACGAATGGGACACTTTCTCTGTCTTTATGGCATTCTGCAAATGTCTGATTATTTCTTCATGTCCTATAATGTCGTTAAACCCTAACATCGGAATCACCTCACCCTATCTTTTCGCTATTATAAAAAGCCAGCTCTACGCAGTCTCTTATACAGCTTATTTTTTTAAATACAATCTTATCGTATTCTCTCTAATTCTACCATGTACGACAAAATCACGCCATAGTTTTTTGTGAATTTATTCTGAAAACATAATTACAAATGTGTGTACTATGCCATATAAAATGATATGAGTGTCAAAAGGTCATTCTTCATACCTTTTTTATATAATCCGCGATTTCTTCCACACATTCCTCCAGATTAATATTGGAAAATCTTTGTGTAATTCCGGCAGCTGCTATTTTATCTTCTGAAAAATCCTCCTGATCAGCCAGAAACCTACGGCACATTTCCTCATAACGAGGGATTTTCTGGCTGCGCTCCCTGTTAAGGGCTCTTGCAAGACGTTCTCCATCCTCTACTTCAATATAAATCGGACAAAGAACTTCTTCCCCATAGTATTCCCTCATTTGCGTATAGGATTCCAGGGTACCAATTCCCAGATAGTCATTTTTCTCCAGATTCATCTGTCCATCGTCCGCTGTGAAATATGTCCAGATTCCATGCACAGTCCGATAAGCTCTTGCTTCTATCAGATTCCCCTGTCTGCGGAACTCTTCCAGCTTCTTATCATTTACAAAATAATATTGCTTTCCGTTCTCTTCTTCTGCCCGGATCGGACGTGTAGTATAAAGAACCAGCTTATTCAAAGCCAGTTCCTTATGTGCCGCAAGCCTTGCATAAATATGGTCTTTTCCGGACGCACTCTTACCCATAATATAAAATATTTTTCCCATAATTCATCAGACAGAAATCTATTTTATTCTGCCCGCTCCTTTATCACACTTACTTTTTCATTATTTTCTCCGCAAAGACCGTAAAGATTCAGCCCTTGCTCCATGTATCGTCTCACATTCCTTGTAAAAAGTCCAGTTATCTGTTCACCGGGAACAATAATAGGGATTCCCGGGGGATAAAGATATACAAATTCCGCAGAAATCCTGCCCACACTTTCCTCCAGAATGCAAAGCTGGGATGGCGCATCCATTGCCTGGGAAATAGACATAAGCTGCTTCATAGGATCGCACTTGCAGGTATATTTTCCTTTTAGGGTGCTTTCAGCTTCCTGCCCGTCAATTTCTTCTATTGCTTTACAAAGTCTCTGGAACCCATCTTTGGTATCACCAACTGCTGCCAGTGCAAGTACATAATTCTCCGTAGTCATCTCCATTTCCAGATGATATTTTTCACGAAGGATATGCGAAAGAGCCGGACCGTTTAAGGTACTGTGAAGTGTGGAAAAAATCAGCTTAGATTTGTCATAGTCAAACACTTCTGTTCCTGCAGTATCATCCTTTTCACTGGATTTCTCACCAGGTGCCGGAACCAGCCTTATATGTCTGCACTTAAGCAGCTGTCTGCGGGCAGTGTCCAGATTTTTTGTAAATTCGTCAAATAATCGCCCGCTATCCTTCTCCAGCTTCGCCACGCAGGCATCCAGACTGGACATAAGAATATAAGAGGGGCTGCTGGTCTGATAAATTCCAAGAAATCTGCAAATCAGCTTCTCACTTACACGTTCACTGCACAGATGGATCACTGCAGTCTGTGTCATGGCCGGCAGTGTTTTGTGAAAACTCTGGATCACCACATCAGCCCCCAGCTCTACTGCTGAAACCGGAAAGTAATTAGAAAATCTGAAATGAGCACCATGAGCTTCATCCACGATCAAAGGAATTCCATGATTATGCGCAATCTCTGCGATCCGGCGCACATCAGAAACTACACCGTCATATGTTGGTGATGTAATAAGAACTGCCTGTATTTCCGGATTCTCTTCCAGATATCTTTCCACACGGGATACGGAAATCGCACCGTTTATCCCCAAATCGTTATCGGATTGTGGATAAATGTATGTAGGAACCAATTCCCTTAAATAAATAGCATGATAAACAGCCTTATGACAATTTCGTGCCACAAGTATCTGACCGCCTTTTTTCACTGATGCAGAAATCGCAGCAAGAATTCCTGCCGTGCTTCCATTAACACTGAAAAAGCTTTTCCTGGTGCCGTACATTCTGGACAAAGCATTCTGTGCTTCGAGTAAAATTCCTTCTGAATGGTGCAGATCATCAAATCCGTCTATCTCTGTAATATCTCTCTCAATGGGAAACTCTCCCTCCACACACGCCTGATTCCGCTTGTGACCTGGCATATGAAAAGGATAAAAATCAGATTTTCCGTAATTTTCCAATTCTTTATATAGTCTGTCCATTTTACCTCTCAATTATCACACTTTAAATCTGTATCCCACTCCCCAGATAGTCTCGATATACTGTGGCTTGGCATTATTATACTCAATTTTCTCACGGATTTTCTTAATATGAACCGTAACTGTAGCAATATCTCCCACAGACTCCATATCCCAGATTTCCCTGAAAAGCTCCTCTTTGGTAAATACTCTGTTAGGATTCTCTGCCAGGAAAGTAAGCAGGTCAAATTCCTTGGTGGTAAAAGTTGTCTCTTCGCCGTTTACCCACACACGGCGGGCAGTTTTATCAATCTTGATTCCACGAATCTCAATAATGTCATTCTTCTGAGTAGTAGAACCGATAAGACGATTATAACGATCCATATGTGCTTTCACTCTGGCGACAAGCTCACTAGGGCTAAATGGCTTAGTCATATAATCATCCGCACCAAGTCCAAGACCGCGGATCTTGTCAATATCGTCTTTCTTCGCGGAAACCATTATGATCGGAGTATTCTTGCTTTCTCTTACCTGACGGCAGATCTCGAAACCATCTACCTCAGGCAGCATAAGATCAAGAATGATCAGGTCAAAATCTTCTTTCAGCGCCAGATCAAGTCCCAGATCTCCTCTGTTACAGATTATTACTTCAAATCCTGAGAGCTCCAGGTAATCCTTCTCAAGCTCTGCAATTGCTTCTTCGTCTTCAATGATCAGAATTCTGCTCATTTCATTGGTACCTCCTGGTATTTTCTAAGTACAAAATACATGATCGTGCCG
>CAKRVL010000074.1 GCA_934408705.1 uncultured Blautia sp.
TGGGCAGGATGGGATTATATCGGAGAAGTCGGGGATGGTGCAGCAGAGTATTCTGACTATAAATTTGAAGATCCCGCCACAAGAATGACAGGCGGAAATGGACGAATTGACCTGAATGGAAAGCCTCGTGCAGAGGCTGCATATACCAGAGTTGCTTTTGAGCGGGAGGCTGGCCCGTTTATTGCAGTTAATCCTGTTTATCAGAAAGAGAAGCTCCGTCTTACAGGCTGGCAGTTGACAAAAGCTTTAGAAAGCTGGTCCTGGGAGGGCTGTGACGGAGAACCGGCGAAGGTGGAGGTTTATGCAAGGGCTGCGCAGGTCGAGCTGTTTATCAATGGCAAAAGTGTTGGTAAAAAGAAAGTGAAAAAATGCCGTGCTAATTTTAACACTACCTATGAAAGTGGTGAGATCACAGCTGTTTCTTACGATGAAAATGGCAGAGAAATCAACCGTTATTCACTGCAAACTGCAGGAAAAGAGACTGCTCTTCAGGTACGTCCGGAGGAGAAAAAAGTGAAGCAGGAAGGTCTTGCATTTATTCAACTGCAATACACAGATAGCAAGGGAATCTGGAAACCAATGGAGAAACATAACATAAAAGTAACCGTAGAAAATGGTGTTCTAAAGGGGTTTGGAAGTCCGGCTCCTTATGTAAAAGGAAACTATACAGAGGATACGGTAGCTACCTATTATGGGGAAGCAATGGCTGTTATACAGGCTGATGGTAATGGACCGGTGAAGGTTACTGTAGCAGATGAAGAAAGATTTTATGTGGCAGAAATTCCATGCGAATGAAGTGACAGGTTGTGTTTTCAGGCAGAAAAGAGGTTTGAAAAATGAAGAAAAAAGGCTTTATTATAGGTGGCATTTGCATTGCTGCCATAGCGAGTATCCTTGGCTATAGTCATGAAGCTGTCCGTGTAGTTTTCCATAATGTATATTCTCCAACAGTGAAGCTGGATGAGTCTACAGAATGGAATGGGGGCAAGTCTTATGAGAGACTTCCGTATTCGGATGTATCTGAAAATGATTATCTGGATCTATATGTGCCGGATAGTGACCAGCCAATGCCGCTTATAATATTGGTACATGGCGGCGGTTTCGTATATAACGACAGTCAGTCGCGTCAGGCACAGCTGATGTATCGCTATTTTCGTGATCATGGATATGCATGCGCATCAGTTAACTATCGACTGGCCCAGGAGGCAGCCTTTCCGGCTGCTGTGGAGGATGTGAAGTCTGCAATTCGCTTTCTTCGCGCCAATGCAGAAAAATATGGATATGATCAGGAGCATTTCGTAATCTGGGGAGAATCAGCAGGAGGATATTTGTCTGTAATTTGTGGTGCTTCCAATGACGAAGAATTTAATGGTGTTCCATTTATCGGAGAAGATGAGAGCCATCCTGTTTCCAGCGAGGTACAGGTGATCCTGGATTATTATGGCTGTATGGAATTTGGAACTATGAATGAGGATTACAAGACATTGAAGATTCCGGGAATTGTTCGCTGGGCAGCCAGTCTGTGGCTTCAGGGGGCAATCAAGGATACAGGCTATGAGGATGTGGAGTCTTATTGGATGCGTAAGGATGTAAAAAACCTTACTGAGGATGAGAAAAACAGCTACAGTCCATTATATTATATTGAGAAAAATCTTACGGAAGAAAACAGCCCGGACATACTGATATGGCATGGGGATGCGGATTTAGATGTTCCGTATCTGCAGTCTGAGAGACTGGACGGACTGCTTACGAAAACAGTTGGAGAAGATAAAGTAGAATTTAAGCTTTTCCATAATTATAAGCATGCGGCAGATCAGCTGTACAATGAGGAGAATCTGGGGATTTTGAAAGAATATCTGGATGAGAAAACCAGCGGAGAAAAAGGATAATAAACCAGAGGGGAAAAAGGTTAACAAACCTTGAAAAATAAGACTTTTTTTGTTATGCTAACATTTTAGAGGATAGTTTTGTATGAGGGAGCATAATGAAAATAGAGAAAAAATTATGGGTAACATTATTTGCTTTTGTATTGTTTGCCATTTGTTTTTCAGGATGGGTATTCAGTAAAAGTCCGAAAAGCGAAAATTTATTCTGGGATAATACAATTGAATTTGCTGCCAGGGATTTTGAACTGGGAGAAATCAGGACGGAAAGTATTTCCCTGCCGTCAGAATTTAATATTCCTCGATCTATATTGTTTAAAACCACCCATACCAAAGCCGAGGTATGGCTGGCTGGAAAAATGATTTATCAGTATGGAAACGAAGAAAATGCACCGAAATTTATGAAGTCTCCGGGAAGTGGCTGGCATATTGTGGATATCCCTGCAAATAGTGGGGGGAAAAGCCTCGAGGTCAGGATCATTCCCGTGTATGATGGGTTTTATGGAAATCTGGACACTCTGGTATATGGAACAAGGGGCGATTGTATATTAAAAATCCTTAGTGACAGTCTGGGCGCAATGATTCTCAGTTGTGGAATTCTGTTTATGGGGATAATCAGTCTTACGTTATACTTTGCGACAATAAAAAAACGTAAAAAAGAAGGAAATGCAACAAAAATAGAAATGTTTCTGAACCTTGGGATTTTTTCAATTCTGATCGCATTGTGGACATTAGAGCAATGCGGCTTTATGCAATTTCTTATTCCCGATGGAAGAACCTTATATTTTGTGGATTATTTCACATTTTTCCTTTTCCCGGTACCATTCAACTTTCTTCTTTACGATACCTGCAAAAGGAAATATCGTAAAGGCGCGCTGTATCTGTCAATGCTTTATCTGGCTAATATGGCCGTGGATATGGTGCTTCAATGTGCCGGAATCGTGGATATTTTCCAGATACTTACGCTAACACATGTGATAATGCTGGTAAATGTAATTTACACAGTTGGAATTATTTATTATGAGGCTGCGAAAATAGAAAATCAAAGTGCCAGGGAATTTAAGTATCCAATGTATATCATTACGTGTTTTGCAGTGCTAGAGCTTATTTCTTATTATGCGAAGCATTTTACGGATACTTCCATATTTCTTCCTATAGGAACTCTGTTGTTTATTGTTATGCTGATCTGGATTCAGGTGTACCGTTATTATGATCAGTATGTGCAGGCTCAGAAGGTTGTATATCTGCAGAAAATGGCAAATATGGATATGCTCACAGAAGCCATGAACAGAAATGCTTATGAAAATATGATCAAATATCTGGATGAGCAGGAGATTGAGCTTCGGACAACGGGAGTTGTATTGTTTGACCTGGATAATCTGAAGGTGATCAACGACAATTATGGCCATGATAAAGGCGATGAAGCTCTGAAGCTGTGTTATCAGTGTATCAGCAAGGTTTTTAAAAAAGAGAAGAATTGCTTCCGGATCGGTGGCGATGAGTTTGCATATGTATATCACAGTGAAGAGAAGGAGCTGATTTCAGATTATATCAGCAGACTGGAACGACTTTTGAAAGAAACAGCAAAGGGGCTTGGCTATCCGTTAAGTGTTTCAGCAGGATATGCTTATTATCTTCCTGATACAGATATTGATTTCAAGGATATTGTGAGACGAAGTGATACTATGCTGTACCGCCAGAAGCGCAGGAAAAAAATGGCGAGGACAACAGCTGAAAATGCTCTTTCTTATATGGAGAAACGTCCGTCAGAGGATGGTATTGATGAACTGATTCTTCATGAGAAAAAATATCAGAATATGACATTGGAGGAGCTGTGCCAGATGATCGATCTGATCAGTCCTACCGCAGATAATTATCCATATATTCTGGATTTCAGAACGGATTACTTATATATTGCATCTCAGGCGCTGGAGCGTTTCTGTATTCCTAAGAATGCTTTTCATAAAGTCATGGAATACCTCCGGATATTTGTATATGAACCGGATTATGAAAAACTGAAACAGGAGATTGACAATCTCGTTAAGGATGACCGCAGTACTCATAGTATGGAGTATCGTTGGCTGGATCTGCAAAAGAAGCCTGTATGGATCAACTGTAAAGGATACCTGGTGCGTGATGATGAAATGAAACCGCTTTACATGATCGGTTGTATAAATGAGATCGGTGGAAAGCAGAAGGCTGATAATGTAAGCGGCCTTTTTGGTGAAACAGGACTCAGGGAGTATATAGATCAGCCGGTACCGGACTGGGAGAAGGGATATCTTCTCCGTGTAGGAATTGATTCTTTTAAGGAAATCAATGAGAACTTTGGACAGGAATATGGGGATTTTGTACTGCGGGAAACGGCAGCATGTATTTCCAGCTGTCTGTCAGAGAAACAAAAGGTATACAAATTACTGGCAGATGAGTTTATGATATTGGATATTTCTACGGATAGTGTTTACGAAGCAGACCAGCTTTATGACAGGATACGGGAATCCATAGACCGATTTATTGAAGATAACGATTTCGATGTGTTGTTTACTGTTTCAGGAGGAATCTTGCCACTGCATGATTCGGGAAAAATTGAATATTCCGAGGCCATGAGACTGACAGATTTTTCACTAAATGAGGCAAAGAACCGAGGCAGAAACCGCTGCTATGCATTTGCAGAAGATGATTATAATATGTTCCTCAGAAAGAGAGAAATCACTCAGGAGCTGAGAGAAGCTGTCCGATATGGCTTTAAAGGTTTTGAAGCTTTTTATCAGCCGTTGTTCGAAGCGGAGCGTGGCAGCCTTTGCGGTGCAGAAGCGTTGATGCGTTTTTCTTCTGAGAAATTTGGCAGAGTGTCACCGGCTGAATTTATTCCGATTCTGGAAGAAACAGGACTGATCATTCCTGCAGGAAGGTGGATGATGAGAGAGACTATGGGAAAGTGTAGTAAAATTCGTAAAAGGCTCCCTCATTTCAAAGTGAATCTTAATATTTCCCAGGTGCAGGCATCTAAGTCAGATGTAATTGAAGATATTGCAGCAGAAATGGAGAAAGCAGGACTTCCCTCTGAGGCAATTGTTATTGAATTAACAGAGAGTGATCTGCTGGAAGGAAATATAAATGAAAAGCATTTTCTCACCGAACTTAAAAGAATGGGAATGAAGCTGGCATTGGATGATTTCGGAACCGGTTATTCAAATTTTCATTACATCAGTGAGCTTAAGCCTGAGATCATTAAAATTGACCGCTGTTTTACGGCCAATGCAGTGGCTGATGAGAAAGAGTATTATCTGCTGAATCAGTTTTGTACTATGATTCATAATCTAGGAATAAAGCTTTGTATTGAAGGTGTGGAAAATGAAGAAGAGTGGGTGAAGATCAAGCATCTGAAACCTGATTTCGGGCAAGGCTATCTATGGGGAAAGCCTTGTGGGTATGAAGATTTCGTAAGGCAGTTTGTGAAGGAATGAACACTATGAATCAGAAAAATGTTCAGATAAAAAAGACTCTTGGTCAGCAGACCGAAGACCAGCTGATGAAATATATTCTGGATAATCAGATTTCAATCGGTAGTAAGATTCCCAATGAATTTGAACTTGCCCAAATGTTTCATGTGGGGCGAAGTACAGTCCGGGAAGCCGTTAAGGGACTGATAAGCCGAGGCATTCTGGAAGTGCGGCGTGGAGATGGTACCTATGTTATCAGCACGGTGTATATGGAAAATGATGTTCTCGGATTTGGACAGATTAAAGACCGGTATCAGCTGGCACTGGATCTTTTTGATGTGCGTCTGATGATTGAACCGGAGATTGTGACCTGGGCATGCAGAAGGGCAACGAAAGAACAGCTTGTTAAGCTCAGGGAGCTATGTGATGAAGTGGAGTATCTATATAAACAGGGACATAACCATATCTATAAGGACATAGAATTTCACAGTTATCTGGCGAAGCTTAGTGGGAATATGGTAGTGGAGCGACTGATACCGGTTATCAATACCTCTGTTGTGATATTTGCAAATATTACTTACCGGAGTCTGATGCAGGAAACATTGGAAACACACAGGGCGGTAGTGAATGCTATTGAACGCAAGGATCCGGTAGGAGCCAAGTGTGCAATGAATATGCATCTGACGTATAATCGTCAGGTAATTATGGAATTACTTGAAAAAAGGGATAAAAATAAGTCAAAAGGCTGATCTCGGCAGTAAAACATAGTGTGAATGTTTACAACATATACGTCAGACGTATCGGAGAATGTAAGAATGTTTGTTAACTTAATATAGTAAAAATGCACAAAAACGGGTTGCGATTATAGGAATATTGCAACCTGTTTTTTTGCATTTTGGGGAAAAATAAATATATACATCACATGTGTTGAAACCTAAAAACCAGATTGTTATATTATAGCCATGATCAAGCAAGGCGCCAGATACAAGAAAACAATGAAACACATATTCATCAGGAGGAATTAAAATGAATGACTTTGTTGCTTCTCCAGAAAGACTGATTGCAGGTGCACTTCTTGGATTTGCAGTACTACTTTTTCTGATCATTAAGGTAAAATTACAGCCCTTTATCGCTATTATGTCATCTGCGCTGATCATTGGTCTTGTGGCAGGAATGCCATTTGATATGATCACAGATACATTGGCAGAGGGTGTTGGAACCACCTTACAGACCATTGCAATTCTCATTGGCCTTGGCTCTATGTTTGGAGCGATTTTGCAGGTATCAGGCGGTGTGGAGGTAATTGCAGACACGCTGTTGCGGGTATTTGGCGAAAAGAAAGCACCCTGGGCACTCGGAATTACAGGCCTGATCGTAGGTATGCCTGTGTTTTTTGAATCTGGACTTCTGATTCTGATTCCGGTTGCATTTGGAATCGCAAGAAAAACCGGAAAATCAGTATTCTGCTATTCCATCCCTCTGCTGGCCGGCCTTGCCATTGGTCACGCATTTGTACCGCCCACACCGGGACCGGTTCTGGTGGCAGAAATGCTGAATGTTGAATTAAGCTATGTTATTATCCTTGGAATTATTATTGGAATACCGGCAATGATCCTTGCAGGACCTGTGTTCGGAAGATTTGCAGGAAATAAATTTTTCTGTCAGGTTCCAGGCTCATACCTTGAAAACGAAAAAGAAGCACATGAGAAGAATACGGGAAAAGCTCCTAATTTCTGGCTGATCGTATGTATTATTCTTCTTCCGCTGTTTCTGATTATTTTAAATACCTTATCATCCGTGATCCCGTTTATGAAACCGGCACAGCCGTTGCTGGAATTTCTGGGAACTCCGATCATTGCATTGCTGCTTTCTACAATCTGTGCAATGGTATTTCTGGGGATTCCTGCCGGATTTGGAATTAAGGAAATCACAAATGTAATGACCAATTCCCTGCATTCCTGTGGTAATATTATTCTGTTGATTTCAGGTGGAGGAATGTTACGTTTTGTACTTCAGAATTCAGGAATCGGTGAATTGTTTGGAAACTTTGTAGGTGGTCTTCCGTTACCGATGGTTCTGGTTGCATTTTTGGTAGCAGCTGCTGTCAGAGTTTCAGTAGGCTCTGCAACCGTATCTATGACAATGGCAGCCGGCATCATAGCATCTATGCCGATGGTGGCAAGTCTTTCCCAGATACAGCTTGCAACGCTTACCATTGCCATTGCGGCAGGCGGAACTGCATTTAGTCATGTAAATGACTCTGGCTTCTGGCTTTCCAAGTCATTATTTGAAGTAGACGAAAAAACAAATTTGAAAACATGGACCGTTATGGAGACTATTGTAGGACTGGTTGGAATTGCAGGTGCTACAGTGGTATGGTTTGTTGTTTCATAAGACAGGAGGAAGATTATCATGAATTTAAAAAGTCAGGAAATGCGTAAATTAGCACCGGAACTGGATCCGTTAAGAATCGGAACAGGATGGAAAAAGGAAGATCTGGGAAAACCCCAGGTTATGATAGAAAGTACTTATGGTGACAGCCACCCGGGAAGCGGACATCTGAATATTTTAGTAGAAGAAGTGAGAAAGGGAGTAGAAGAGGCTGGCGGATTCGGAGCACGTTATTTCTGTACTGATATCTGCGATGGAGAAAGCCAGGGAACAGACGGAATCAATTACAGTCTTGCAAGCCGTGAAATGATTGCCAATATGATTGAAATCCATGCCAATGCAACACCCTTTGATGTAGGAGTATATTTGTCCAGCTGTGATAAGGGGTTACCCGGAAACCTTATGGGACTGGCAAGAGTGAACATTCCGGCAATTGTAGTTCCGGGAGGAACCATGAATGCAGGACCACAGATGCTTACTCTGGAGCAGCTTGGAATGTACAGTGCAAAATATGAAAGAGGCGAAATTGACGAGGAAAAGCTGGACTGGGCGAAATGTAATGCCTGCCCAAGCTGCGGAGCGTGCTCTTTCATTGGAACAGCGTCAACTATGCAGATCATGGCAGAAGCTCTGGGACTTGCCCTTCCGGGAAGTGCTCTGATGCCGGCAACAAGTCCGGACCTTCTTGCATATGCAAGAGAAGCGGGAAAACAGGCTGTGAAGCTGTCTCAGACGGAAAATATGTGTCCTTCTGATATTGTAACAATGGAGAGCTTTGAAAATGCAATCCTGGTACATGCTGCAATTTCCGGAAGTACAAACTGTATGCTTCATATTCCGGCAATTGCTCATGAGTTTGGTATAGATATCACAGGAGATACCTTTGATCGTCTTCACAGAAATGCCAGATATCTTCTGGATGTCCGTCCGGCAGGAAGATGGCCGGCAGAGTGCTTCTATTATGCAGGCGGCGTACCGGCAATCATGGAAGAAATCAAAGAGCATCTGCATCTGAATGTAATGACTGTCACAGGAAAAACTCTTGGAGAAAATCTGGAAGAGCTGAAGAGAAACGGTTTCTATGAAAAATGTGATAAATGGCTGCAGGAATTTAATCATAGATACGGTATCAGTATTACAAAAGAGGACATTATCCGTCCTTATGATCAGGCTTTGGGTACAGACGGAAGTATTGCTGTTCTGCGAGGAAATCTGGCACCTGAAGGTGCTGTGATCAAGCACACAGCCTGCCCGAAAGAAATGTTTAAAGCTGTATTGCGTGCAAGACCTTTCGACAGTGAAGAGGAATGTCTGGACGCAGTCCTGAAGCATAAGGTGCAGAAGGGAGACGCCGTGTTTATCCGCTACGAAGGTCCGAAAGGAAGCGGCATGCCGGAAATGTTCTATACATCCGAAGCAATCAGCAGTGACAAGGAGCTGGGAAAAAGTATTGCACTGATCACAGACGGAAGATTTTCAGGAGCCTCTACAGGCCCGGTAATCGGACATTGCAGTCCGGAGGCAGTGGATGGCGGTCCTATCGCATTGGTAGAAGAAGGGGATCTGATTGAAATTGATGTGATGGAACGTAAGCTGAATATTGTGGGAATTGCCGGGGAACGTAAGTCTGCAGAGGAAATAGACCAGATCTTAAAGGAACGCCGTAAAAACTGGAAACCAAGAGAGCCTAAGTATAAAAATGGCGTTCTGAGATTATTTAGTCAGCACGCAGTAAGTCCTATGAAAGGGGCTTATCTGGAGTAATTAAGGGGATATTTGCAACCTGCTGTCCACCTGACCAACAGGGGCAGGATAAGAGAGAAGGAATGGATCATGTATCAGGAAAAATATAAAAAACACAAATTTATAACATTAGGTGAGATCATGCTGCGTCTGACGCCGCCTGACTGTAAAAAAATCCAGATAGCAGACAGCTTTGAGGCTTGGTACGGAGGCTGTGAAGCAAATGTAGCGCTGTCTCTGGCAAATCTTGGAATAGACAGTGCATATTTCACAGTGGTTCCGGATAACAGTCTTGGAAAAAGCGCAATCAGAATGCTAAAAAGCAATGACGTGGACTGTACCTCTGTTATTTACAGTACCCCGGAAGAAACACCTACCCACAGACTGGGCACTTACTATCTGGAGACAGGATTTGGAATCCGCCCAAGTAAGGTAATCTACGATAGAAAACACAGTGCATTTGATGAATATGATTTTGAAAAGGTGGATCTGGAGGCTCTGCTGAAGGGATATACATGGCTGCACTTAAGTGGGATAACTCCTGCTCTGGGAGCCAGATGCAGAAAACTGATAATGGATTGTCTGAAAATTGCGAAAAAGAACGGCATGACAGTGAGCTTTGACGGAAATTTCAGAAGTACCTTGTGGAGTTGGGAGGAAGCCAGGGATTTCTGTACAGAGTGTCTTCCCTATGTGGATGTATTGATGGGAATCGAACCCTATCATTTGTGGAAGGATGAAAAAAATCCTGCAATGGGTGATGTGAAGGACGACATACCTTTTCAGCCGGATATAGAGCAGCAGGAAAAAGTTTTTAAAGCCTTTGTCAGCAGATATCCGAATCTGAAATGCATTGCCAGACATGTGAGATACTCACCAAGCTGCAGTGAAAACAGTCTGAAGGCATATCTGTGGTATGAAGGAAAAATTTATGAAAGCAGAAAGCTGACATTTAATGTGCTGGATCGTGTTGGTGGTGGTGATGCATTTGACAGCGGAATCATATATGCTTTAATGGAGAACTTTACTCCGGAAGATGTTGTGAATTTCGGAGTTGCCAGCAGTGCATTGAAGCACACTCTTCATGGGGATGGAAATATAACAGATGATGTTTCTTTGATCCGTCATGTGATGCAGATGAATTTTGATATAAAAAGATAAAGGGGGCAGATAATTATGAAAACAATAGAAGAAAGGTTTCATGAGTTAGGGGTAGTACCGGTAGTTGTTCTGGAAGATGAAAAAGCAGCAGTTCCACTGGCAAAAGCACTGGTACAGGGAGGTCTTCCCTGTGCTGAAGTAACCTTCCGTACAGAGGCAGCAGCAGAGAGCATTCGTCTGATGTCTGAAGCATATCCGGATATGCTGGTAGGGGCAGGCACGGTGCTGACAACTGAGCAGGTGGATCTGGCTGTGAAGTCCGGTGCAAAATTTATTGTAAGTCCAGGTTTTGATCCGGAAGTGGTAGATTATTGTCTGGAAAAGAATATTCCGGTGCTTCCTGGATGTATCACTCCTTCAGAAGTTGCCCAGGCAGTAAAAAGAGGGCTTAAGGTAGTGAAGTTTTTCCCGGCAGAGCAGGCGGGCGGTATTGCTATGATAAAGGCAATGGCAGCACCGTATTACAATGTTAAGTTTATGCCTACAGGCGGAATCAGTCCCAAAAATCTGAAGGATTATTTATCCTGTGATAAAATCCTGTGCTGCGGAGGCAGCTGGATGGTAAAGGGCGATATGATCAAAAATGGTGAATTTGATAAGATCCAGATGCTGGTAAAAGAAGCAAAGAAACTGGCAGAATGATCTGCAATTTAACCGAACTGCGGAGCAGTTATTCGGTGTAGAGCTACGTAGCGAAGCGGACCTGGAATATCCGCTTGACAATACGAGAAAGATAGAAAACGGTCTGTTACCAAAAGTACAGGCCGTTTTTGCCTAAAAAATTGTTGTTTTTGCCAAATATAACCGGAAATTTGTAAAATCTGTTATATATAGATATAATAGGTTGCTGGTACAAATAAAAAGTAAGACAAAATTTTTGAGGTGAAAATGGAAATGAAAAAAGAACATAAGACCAGGAAAAGCATGGCAGATCAGATTTGTCTGGTAACTACTGCGTTGCTGATTTTACTTGCATGTGCTGATATTGTTCGTTTTGCTGTTTTGGGAGATAAAACTGCATTTATTACCTTCTGGCTGATCGCAATTGTGTTTATTTTGTTATCATATACAGCGTGGAAAAGCGGAATGCCCTTTCTCTATCTGCCGATTGCAGTGGCGGCTTTTGTTCTGTATTTTAATACCAATTTTTCTACCAGTACATATTACTTTAACTGGTTATTTCTGGCAGAGGCTATTGTAGCCGCGCTGGGCGGAAGCCTGGGGACAACGGTGATGATCTGGAAAAAAATCCCTATGGGGCGTGTGGCAGTTTTACCGCTTGCGGCAGCAGTTCTGATACTGGCAGGATTTCTGGGATTTTGGAAAGTAAGGTATGATGCAGGACATGAAGCACAGGGACAGGCTCGGGATGAGTTATGGGCAGTTCCGGCGAAATATGATGGGGAAGAACCGGAACAGGCTGGAACTGTGGAAGAAGTTGTATACGATACCAGAGCTTATGCCACTGATGGAAGAAGCGTGAAAAAGTCAGCTTATGTATATCTTCCATATGGCTACAGTAAGGAAAAAGAGTATAATATTCTGTATCTGATGCATGGAACTGGTGATGATGAGAAATACTGGCTGAAAACAAATCCTTATAACAAAATCATGCTGGATAACATGATCTCAGATGGAGATATTGAACCACTGATTGTGGTGACACCAACCTTTTATGTGGAAGATGACTGTGAAGCTGACCTGGATCAGCTGACCTATTCTTTTGCAAAAGAGCTTCGAAATGATCTGATGCCAGAGATTGAATCTGCTTATTCTACATATGCAAAATCGGCAGATGATGAGGGATTCGCAGAGAGCCGGGATCACAGAGCCTTTGCAGGTTTGTCAAGAGGGGCGGTAACGATGTATCATTCCGCATTGTGCCAGAGCCTGGATTATTTTTCCTGGTTCGGGGCATTCAGCGGAAGCAGGACAGATAAGACTGCATTTGAAGATACCATTCAGACGGGCGGTTTTGCAGAACTGCCAATTCATTATCTGTATGTGGCAAGCGGCACCTTCGACTTCGCCCTGCCGGGGCAGGTGCAGGATTACCAGGCGCTGCTGGATATAGAACCCAGATTGCGGTCTGGTGTAAATACCTGTTTTGATGTATTTCCAATGCGGTATCATTCTATGGGAAACTGGCATCTGGC
>CAKRVL010000075.1 GCA_934408705.1 uncultured Blautia sp.
AGCTTATACACAGTATCACTCATGTCTTCACTGCTTGGGTTACTGTCTTTTGCCTGATATGTAATGCTGACACCACCTGCCAGATCAAGTCCGGTCTTAATATTCTTCATGGCACCGGTTCCTGTAGGGCCGATACCTACAGCAGCCGTATAGCAGAAGAACACGGTAACGATGGCAGTCAGGATCAGGACTAAGATACCTCTTGATTTTTTCATTGTTCTGTCCCTTCTTTTTTGTTTTTCGCAAAAGCAGGGCTGACAGAAATCTTCGCAGCTGGCGAAGAGCTATCAGTCTTCTGCCAGTGCGGCTTTTATCATGATGGCGCACTCCACACGCTTCCTCTGGAGCTCGCATCCGATTTCATAATTGCTTCTGATGTCCTTATGAGCATGATATCCGTTTGCCGCACATCCACCACTGCAGTAGAATCTTGCAAAGCACTCCTTACAAGCCGGCTTGGTGTAAACATTGCAGCACCCAAATTCATTCTGGATATCAGGTCTTGTAATTCCTTCATCCACATTTCCCATCAGATATTCTTCTTCACCAACAAACTGGTGACATGGGTAGAAATCTCCCCATGGAGTTACGGCAAGATATTCCGTACCGCTTCCACATCCGGAAAGTCTCTTGTATACACAGGGACCGCCTGTAAGGTCAATCATAAAGTGGAAGAAGTTAAAACCTTTGCCTTCTTTCTCACGCTTTATCATTTCTTTCGCAAGAAGGTCATATTCTTCCATGATCTTCGGCAGGTCTTCTTCGCGAAGCGCATACTCCTCAGCCGGATCTGCCACTACAGGTTCTACGGAAATCTGCTTGAATCCAAGATCCGCAAGGTGAAGTACATCCTGTGAGAAATCGAGATTATGATGAGTAAAGGTTCCTCTTACATAATACTTGTCCTGATTACGGGATTCTGCAAACTTCTGGAACTTAGGCATGATCAGATCATAGCTGCCTGCCCCTTTACGGAACGGACGCATGAAATCATGAACTTCCTTACGGCCATCAATACTAAGGACCACATTTCCCATTTCTTTGTTACAGAACTCCATTACCTCATCATTCAAAAGAACGCCATTGGTAGTAAGGGTAAAACGGAATTTCTTATTATGGATTTTCTCCTGCTCACGTCCATATGCTACCAGGTCCTTTACCACCTGCCAGTTCATAAGCGGCTCGCCGCCGAAGAAATCCACCTCCAGATTATGTCTGGAGCCTGAATTGGCAATCAAAAAATCCAGTGCCTTCTTACCTACCTCAAAAGACATGAGAGCTCGTCTTCCATGATATTCTCCTTCTTCTGCAAAGCAGTAACGACAGGCGAGATTACAATCATGGGCAATATGCAGACAGAGCGCCTTTACCACTGTCTGACGATTCTTTGTAAATGTATCAATAGCATTCTCGTATACATCTTTAGTGAAAAGCATGCCGTCAGCTTTCAGCTTCTCACACTCTGCTACTGATGTCTTAATATCTTCTTCTGAAAACTGATCTCCCAGTTTTCCTACAATGGCTGCTGCGTCCAGACCTTCTTCCATGTAAGGGAGAACTTCATAGGTCACTTTGTCCACAACATGAATGCATCCGCTGTTGATATCCAGCACGATGTTATAGCCATTGCTCTGATAACGGTGAATCAGACTCATGTTAATATATCCTTTCATTATTCCTATTGCATGAATAAGCAGCGGCTTTTACACCGCTGCTTATTGTTCCCAGTTGCTTCGCTTATTTATTCTCGCAGCTCTGGTTTCCTACTGTACAGGATGTCTTGCATGCGGACTGACATGATGTCTGGCACTCGCCACATCCGCCTTTCTTTACAGTGTTCTGCAGATTCTTTGTATTTAATGTTTTGATATGCTGCATAGTATTAGCCTCCTTATGTATATAATCTTTGCCTAGTATATCACATTTTTTTTTATTTTTAAAGCATTTTTTACTGATATGATATATTTTTCCTCAGGACAGCATACCGCCCAGAGCCCCACCTCCCAGACACAAAAGAAAGGTTGTCAATGCATGTTTAAGGCTCATATCCCATGAACCCTTCACCATAAATGATACGCTTAGTAACAGCAGATAATAAAAAAGTCCCACAAGGATTCCCCATAAATATTTGTCTTTTCGCAGAAGCTTTCCAGCCATGAATCCACCTGGAAGACATGACAAAATGTATACTGCTACAATCCCGGCGGACACAGGTTTTTCTCCCAGATCAAACTGAAACAGCAAAAATGCAAGAATTAAAAGTAACAGTCCGGTCAATGAGTAAGAAAAAAGTAAAGACTTCAAAATAGCTTTCACTTTCATAAGAACAGCCCTCCCATATGCAATATATGGAAGGGCCGGCCCTGTTATTCACATTAATTTATTTATCTTTTTTATTGCGGACAATTATCACAATGATAATCACAGCAGCTGCTGCCAGTACGAGAATCACAAATGGAAGAATCACTGTGTTATCACCGGTCTTTACTGCATTTGAAGTCTGGCTCTGGCTGTTATTTGGCACCTGGCTCTGTCCCGCATTCTGATTGGAAGGTGTACCTGTAATGGCAGCACTGGTTCCACTCACACCAGATGTTGTACCTGTTGTTCCAGTCGTTCCTGTTGTTCCAGCTGTTCCACCGGTTCCTTCTTCTGAAGCTGCGCCTGCAGCATTTCCGGTTCCATTCTCAGTAGAATTGGTTGTTCCGGCTGTGCCTGCTCCGGGAGTAACAGAAGCTGCACCACCGGTTGACGAATTTGTGGTACTGCTGCCCATACCTTCGTTTCCACCGGTTGTTTCATTATTGGAAGGACTTCCGTTTGTAACTGTTCCTGTCACAGACGGAGAGGGTGAGGGAGTTCCGCTAATAATGCCTGTAGGTGTAGGTGTAGGTGTTAGTGTATTTTTGTCATCATATGCTCCATTTGCAATATCCTCTCCCACCAACGGGCGGAAACCTGCAATTCCAAATGGGCTGAAGGAATGCGTACTGAATACCATAGTATTTCCATTAACACTTGGAATAATAGTCTCTGTAGCACCATTATCAAGAAGGTGCTCAATAGAATACTCATACCCTTCTTTTACAGGAATTGTTACGCTTACATACTGTCCATCCGGAATCTCATACTCTGTATTATTTCTCAGATCCCACAGTTTAAATTCATAGGACTGGAAAATAGTCGCTTTGTTTTCATTTTTAAACTCATAGTTTTCTCCACTGGTCACCTGAAATTGTACATACCAAGGAAGATCAATGCCTGAAACTGAGATACCCTCACAGGTGTGATTCTCTGCTGCTCTTGCAGCCTGCTCTTCTTCTGTCAGATTTTCTTCTGCTTCTGAAGGTCTGGTATCTGCCACTGTAAAATCTAACGGATTGTCAAAAATATTTTTCTGTTCCTCATCTGTGGCATCTTTCACCTGAGCAGAATCTTTCTTCTCTTCCGTGGATTCTTTGTTTGTATTTTCTGTAGACTCTTTATCCGTAGAATCCTCTGAACCATCAAGAACAGTAGCCCCTGGCATTGCCACACCCAAAGATTCATTCACTTTTCCAAAGCTTTCTACAACATCTGCAGGCACATCTGCTTCATTATTGCCAGTCACACTCACCTGCTGATCTGCCGCTGCATTATCACCTTCGATAACCGATACAGCAGAGTCTGTTTTCTCCTGCTCATCCGCCTCTCCAGTAGTAGTTTCCTCAGAAGAATTATTTTCACCATTTAAAGAGGTGTTTTCATTTGCCGGTGCAGGTTCAAAAGTATCATTTTCTCCTGCTGTATTATCCTGGGATTCACTATTGTTCTCTGCGTCTTCTTCGTTCTTTATATCTTCTTCAGCCTTTATATCTTCTTCGTTATTTATGTTTTCTTCACATTTTGCATTCTCTTCAGAAGGAGATGGTGTTGTAGTGTTCTCTGGAACTGCTACGGAATTATCACTTTCAGAGGTATCCTTATTCTCTGTGCCAGATTCCGTTTCCTCCTTACTGTCCTCTTCCAGGCTGCTGACAACTACTGTTATCTTACCTTTTACAACCTTTTTCTCAGCATCCCAGCCTGAAAGATAGGAAATATCCACATCTGCGGCCGGCTTAAATATCACCTTACAGGATTGTATCCGTTTATCCGGAACATAGGAATCATCCACCCAGGAAAGAGTACCATAATCGCTCTTTGGCAGTGCCACCTCAGAAAGAGCCACCGGCTCATCAATTGTAATATTCTCCGGTATCAAGCTGGATTCTTCCAATCTTGTTTCTGTATTCTGTCCCCACACTGCAGCCGGATAAATCTGTCCAGTCATAAGAACTGCCGTCATTGCAGCTGCTGCAAGTAATGAAACACTTCTTCTGTACACTTCGTTCTTTTTCTTCTTCATTCTGGCACCTCTGTTGTAATATGTATATTAAATGTTACTGCCCACTACTCTGCAAGACTGATAAAAACAGTCTGTTAATGGCCACAGCAAAACAAATTAAAGTCAATTTTTCGTATCTTCAACGTACACTATATCAAATCTTTATTCTTTTGTAAATATTTTGTAATAATTTATTTTATTTTTTACCAAACCGAATTATAGCACAGTTCTACTTATTTCGACACCCCCCAATTCCATTTTTTTCTCCGTTTCTCTGTTCCTGTAAACAAAAGCATTTTCAAATCCACAGCTGTTACCAATTCAGTAAACGGGCATATGCTTTTTCTTGCTTTTTTTATTCAAATCATGTATATTCTTCTTAAAACATAAAAAAAGGAGTGAATAAAATTTGGATTCAAGTGTCCCTATACAGGCGGTCACCATACTGTTACTGGTGCTGTTGTCCGCCTTTTTTTCCTCTGCGGAAACGTCCATGACGGCTGCTAACCGCATTCGGATCCATTCCCTGGCCGAACAGGGAGATAAGCGAGCTATTACTTTGGAGAAAGTAATTTCCAATTCTGGAAAAATGCTCAGCACCATCTTAATCGGAAACAACATTGTAAACATTGCTGCTTCTTCCCTTGCTACAACCTTTACTATGAAGGTATTCGGAAACATGTACATAGGTGTAGCTACCGGTGTTATGACTTTGCTGGTTCTTCTTTTTGGAGAGATCACCCCGAAGACCATTGCTACACTTAAGGCTGATGACCTGGCGCTTTCTTATGCCAGACCAATTTATGCCCTTATGACAGTACTGACTCCAATTATTTATATTATAGATAAACTGGCAGGTGGTATTCTTTTTATTCTTCGCGTTGACCCAAATGCAAAGACAAACATCATTACAGAGCACGAGCTTCGTTCTATGGTAAATGCAGGACAGGAAAACGGTGTCATTGAACGTGAAGAAAAGCAGATGATCTACAATGTATTTGATTTTGGTGATTCCGCTGCCAAAGATGTAATGATACCTCGAATTGATATGACCTTTATTGATGTTAATTCCACATACCAGGAGCTTATGGATATATTTAAAGAAGATATGCATACCCGTTTCCCTGTTTATGAGGACAACACAGATAATGTAATTGGGATCATTAACATTAAGGATCTTCTGCTCTATCCGGATAAGGAGCAGTTCTCTATCCGCCAAATTCTTCGTGAGCCTTATTTCACTTATGAATACAAACGCACTACAGATCTTATGATGGAAATGCGTAAAGCATCTGTAAATCTTGCTATTGTACTGGATGAATATGGCTCTACAGCCGGTCTTGTTACTTTGGAAGATCTTTTGGAGGAAATCGTTGGCGAAATCCGTGATGAATACGATGAGGATGAAGAAGAGCCAATTCGCGAAATCCAGCCTGGCAGGGAATATATAGTGCTTGGTTCATCCAAACTTGATGATATTAATGAAGCTCTGGGAACCCATCTTGAATCTGATGATTATGATTCTGTAGGTGGTTATATCATCGAACAGTTAGACTGTCTTCCAAGGGAAGGCGAGTCAGTTACTCTGGAAGATGGTATGCATCTTGTTGTAGATGAGCTTGATAAAAACCGCATTGAGCTGGTTCATATCTGGCTTCCGGAACACCAGGAAACTGCCGAAGACACTGAAGCTTAAAAATATATTGTATAAAAATCCGAATGTCTCTTAGTTTTTTATAAAAGCATTCGGATTTTTCGCTTTATCCCCCAGCATCAGGCAAAACTGCTTTATAATACGATCAATTTCTCCAGTGACAGCCTCCACTCCTGCTTCTGTATCCCGCCAATTCTCTCTGGTGATTCCATCCGGACAGGCCGGACACACCAAAATCTCCGCATCTGGATACAAAAGCTGATAATACATCAATGATCTTCTGGCATGATATGTTTTGCAACACAAAATCGCCTTGTTCACCTTAATCTTATGAAGGTCTGTCACCTGTTTGGAAAAAATAGCATTCTCATAAGTGAAGGTAGCCTGATCTTCCAGTAAAATCGCACTTTCAGGAACTCCATTTTTCATAAGAACGCTTTTCAAAAACTCACATTCAGTCTCATAATCCTCATTATACACATCCTTCTTCGACTGTACTCCCACAAATCTGCCCATAGTAATGCTGCACCTTCCACTTGGCAAAACGTACGGAGCATATCCCTCTTTATATAAGCGGGCTGCTTTCTCCGCCATCTCCGGAAAACCATTTCCAGGGACAAAAATAATATCCGCCTTCTCTGGCTGATTTTCTGCAAAGATAAATTCTTCTGCATGATTTAAAAATTCTGTATAGTTCACTTTTCATCCTCATTTCAATTATTATGTTTCTTATATTTTGCTTTTAATGTTTTGTTTTATTATAACTTTATTTGCAATTCTTTTCTATAAAAAAACCAAATTTCATTTTTCATTTAGTTACTATCAAGGTACTGTAGCCATTATCCCGCAACTGCTGTTCCATTCGGATAGCATTATCCAATTGTAAAAATGCTCCCACCTGAACCTTATACAAATCCCCATCCTGCAAAATATATGCCGGAAAACCTTTTTCCAAAAGCTTATACAGCATTCTGTCTGCATTTTCCCTCTTACAAAAAGCACCAGTCTGTACGCGATAATACGTAGGCTCTTCCCCTTTCTGTTGATCCAGAGTTCCCAGAATCGCTCCTGCAATAGCCTGTGCAATCTCAGCTTTTTTATCTTCGTAAAGCTTATTATCACTATCTGAATTTATAAAACCAGTTTCAATCAAAAGAGCTGGCATTCTGGTCTTTCGCAGTACAACCAGACCAGGTCTTGCCTGAACTCCAATTTCCCGGAATCCCAGTTCGCCAAGCGCACCTACAATATTCTGAGCCATCTCGTATTTTATTCCACTTTTATTATAAACCAACACTTCTACGCCGTTATACTGGTTTACTTCAGGGCTGCTGTTTCTGTGAAAAGATATAAAATAGTCTACTTTTGCCTCATTTGCCAATTTCGCCCGCTGAAACGGAGAAATATAATCATCTGCAGTTCTTGTATATAAAACATTCATTCCATTTTCCGATAAAATTCTTCCTACATCCATAGCCAGAACAAGATTATCATCCTTTTCCCTGCGTCCCTTGTACACTGCTCCCGGATCATTTCCTCCATGTCCTGCATCAATCATAATGGAATATGGCATGTCAATTTCCCTTCTAAAATACTATTTCTCTATTAGAATATGTGAAAAAATACTAAAAGCAACTTGACTTTTGCACTTTAAAGCGGTATTATTTTGTGCAGGCAATACTTTAAACTGGAAAAATACTTTTTCAAGGAGGAAATATAATATGAAAAGAAAGGTTTTATCCATAATTCTGGCCGGCGCCATGACAGCAGGTCTTGCAGGTACAGTAACTGTACACGCAGAAGAGCAGAAAACATATAACATTGGTATCTGCCAGCTAGTTCAGCATGAAGCACTTGATGCTGCTACAAAGGGATTCATGGATGCAGTAAAAGAAGGTCTTGGCGAAGAGAACGTTACCTTCGATGAACAAAATGCGCAGGGCGACTCTGCTACCTGTAGCACTATCGTTAACAATTTTGTTTCTAGTAATGTAGATCTTATTCTTGCAAATGCTACTGCATCTCTTCAGGCTGCTGCAGCAGGAACAAGTGATATCCCGATTCTTGGCACCGCAGTTACAGAGTATGGTGTAGCTCTTGACCTGACAGATTTTGATGGAACAGTAGGTGGCAATATTTCCGGTACTTCTGATCTTGCCCCGCTTGACCAGCAGGCAGCTATGCTGAATGAGCTTTTCCCAGATGCTAAAAATGTAGGTCTCCTTTACTGTTCAGCAGAGCCAAACTCACAGTATCAGGTTGACACTGTAAAAACTGCTTTAGAGGAGCTTGGATACACCTGTGAATATTACGCATTCTCAGATTCTAACGATATTTCTTCTGTTGTTACAAATGCAGTTGCAGACAGTGACGTAATTTATGTACCAACAGATAATACCGCAGCATCTAACACTGAGCTGATTAATAACATCTGTCTTCCGGCAAAAATCCCGGTAATCGCAGGTGAGGAAGGTATCTGCGCCGGATGTGGTGTTGCTACTCTTTCCATTGACTACTACGACCTTGGAAAAGCAACTGGTGAAATGGCTGTTAAAATTCTGAAAGATGGTGAAGACATCTCCACAATGCCAATTGAGTATGCTCCAAACTTTACCAAAAAATACAATGCTGACCTCTGCGAAGAACTTGGAATTGAAGTTCCTGATGACTACGTTGCAATCAGCACCGATGCAGAATAATATATTTTTATAAAGTTTTGACATTCAGCTGCTTTAGACAGCATAATCACAGACAGCGGGAAGGGAATCCTCTCTCGCTGTTTGTGTCATTTCAGAAGGAATGTATTTTCAAACACATTTCATGCATAAATATGCAAAATTATTTTCCGGACTTTTTGTCCATAAAAAAACATTTACGCATGCAGGAGGATAAAGACATGCAAATTGCAAACTTAATCATGGCACTTCCAGGTGCCGCTGCCCAGGGTCTCATCTGGGGTATTATGGCCATCGGTGTCTATCTAACATTTCGCGTTCTTGACATTGCCGATCTGACCGTAGACGGCACCATGTGTACCGGAGCTGCTGTCTGTGTTATGATGATGATCAGCGGACATAATGTATGGATATCTCTTTTAGTTGCCGTCCTTGCTGGTATGGCAGCTGGACTTGTCACTGGTATTTTTCATACCTTCATGGGTATTCCTGCCATCCTTGCCGGAATCCTGACACAGCTTTCCCTGTACTCTATTAATCTGAAAATCATGGGTAAGGCAAACCAGGCAATTAATGTTGACAAATACCCGCTCCTTATTTCCTTACGTCGCATTAAGAATGTACCAATCACACAGAATACCATTCTCATTGTCGCTTTATTTATTGTTGTGATCATCGCAATCCTCTACTGGTTCTTCGGAACTGAGCTGGGCTGTTCCCTTCGTGCTACAGGATGTAATCCTAATATGTCCCGCGCACAAGGTATCAACACTGATTTTTGTAAAGTTCTTGGGCTTATGGTTTCCAACGGACTGGTAGCTTTATCCAGTGCCCTTCTTGCTCAGTACCAGGGCTTTGCAGATGTAAATATGGGACGTGGTGCTATCGTAATCGGACTGGCTGCTGTTATTATCGGCGAAGCAATCTTTAGCAAGATTTTCCGTAATTTCGCACTCCGTCTTTTATCTGTAGCTTTCGGTTCTATTCTCTATTATCTTGTTCTCCAGACTGTTATCTGGATGGGTATCGACACCGACCTTTTGAAAATGCTGTCTGCGCTTGTAGTTGCCGTATTCCTGGCAGTACCTTACTGGAAGGGAAAATACTTTGCAAAACCAGCAAAACGTGGAGGAAAAAATAATGCTTGAGATCAAAAACATATATAAAACCTTTAACCCGGGAACCATCAACGAAAAAGTAGCTCTGAACGGACTATCACTGAAATTAAACGAAGGAGACTTCGTTACTGTTATCGGTGGAAACGGGGCTGGAAAATCTACAATGCTAAATGCAGTTGCCGGTGTGTGGCCCGTAGATGAAGGCCAGATACTTATTGACGGAACAGATGTTACCAAACTTTCCGAATATAAAAGAGCTGCATATCTTGGTCGTGTTTTCCAGGATCCTATGACTGGAACAGCCGCAACCATGGGTATTGAAGAGAATCTGGCACTTGCCAAACGACGTGGAAAAGCCAGAGTTCTCCGTCCTGGTATTACAAAAGCAGAACGTGCAGAATACCAAGAGCTTCTGAAAATTCTGGATCTTGGACTTGAAGATCGACTTACCTCCAAGGTCGGACTGCTCTCTGGAGGCCAGAGACAGGCCCTTACTCTTCTGATGGCAACCCTTCAGAAGCCGAAACTGCTTCTTCTCGATGAACATACCGCAGCCCTGGATCCAAAAACAGCTTCCAAGGTACTCACTATTACAGATAAGATTGTTAACCGAGATCATCTTACTACTCTGATGATCACACATAATATGAAGGACGCTATCGCCCATGGCAATCGTCTGATCATGATGATGAATGGAAAAATCGTTCTTGATATTCAAGGTGAAGAAAAGAAAAAGCTTACAGTAAAACAGCTTCTGGATAAATTCGAAGAGGCAAGCGGAGAAGAATTCTCTAACGATTCCGCAATTCTGGGATAGTCATATTTACACTATATAATTCACTGATTCCAGGAACTACAGTCAGATACAAATGTCTGCTGTAGTTCCTTTTTGTTATCCTATTTGTTTTTACTTTTTGGTTTCATCATCATCCGTATAAGGTTTGGGCATTCCAAGATTAAGAAAAACAGTGCCTTTGTAAACCCAGAATCCTCCTGTATCTCTGCTATATCTGTAAATTTTATCTGTAAGAAAATCCTCCTCAGGTGTTGCCTCTCTAAGAGTTTCTTTTAAAACCCGCTCCAGATCATCTGGGTGAGCCCGCTCCACATTATGAATCATCACCTCATGAACACTTGTAAATACCAAATAAAAATCTGTTTCCAGCAGATCAGCCAGCATTTTGGCCACACCTGGCAGAAATATAGCAACCGCCCCATTCGTCCTTCTGGTTGTGCTCAGACAATTTCCAATATTATCTTTTTTCACACTAAAATCACTATTCTGATCCATAAAGCATTCCCCCTCATAATCCGGGTTATGTAACAGCTTCTCCCACAAATAAATACGTGGCGGAGAAATGATACAAGTATTTACAAGAGCCGCTTCAAATACTGTTGCTTCATCAAGCCCCCATTCTTTCAGATTTTCCCTGCGTATTTTCATGCTGCAGATCCGCCCATTTATATTTCCAACCTGCATATATAATACAAGGGCAATATCTCCCATTATCCAGTACACTGCTCTGGACAATTCTCTTTTATGGTATTTCCTATTCAAAAGCCTGATAAACAGATCTCCCTTTATTTTCTCGTAATTGTTCAGATTCTTTGTTTTTTCAAAGAATCCTGCCGTTTTCAGCTTACGAATTTCACTTTCTACTGTTTTCGCAATTTGATCTAAAGAAATACCTTCCAGATAATCCTCATACATTTCCTCTGTATGGATTCCGCAAACCTCTTTTCCCGCGGAACAAACGCTACACTCCACGAATAGCCTATCCCCATTTGGCGTCATTCCGTTCTCATCCCGTTCTTCAAAATAAATCTGTTTCTCGTTAAGTCCAAGTCGTTCTAACAAAGACTGTCGTAATTGTTCTACAAACAGCTTATACTCTCTATTCATGCCAAAGTCCTTTCCTAAATAAAATAATACTACTGAAATAAAACGAGCGAAATGCCCAGACGAATACAGCCACTGCATTGCATTACTGATGAGCTGTATTAGAAAAAATTGCGGAAGCTGATATTAGAAATATCTGATTTTCTCCCACTTGAGTTGCTGTATGGACAGTATATAGGATGCGAGCACATTTGTAAAGAACTTTTGTTCGACATTTTTCGCGATATTTCGACATTATATAGAGCACAATTCAAAAAGGCCTGCCGCAAAATACGGCAGACCCTTGTATAGTCTTATACTATTAAGCCTGAGGACCAGCTGTAACGAGTGCTTTACCAGCCTCATTTCCTTCATATTTCTTGAAGTTCTTAACGAAACGATCTGCAAGATCTTTCGCTTTAACTTCCCACTCAGAAGCATCAGCATATGTGTCACGAGGATCAAGAATACCTGTGTCAACGCCTGTAAGCTCTGTAGGAACCTCAAAGTTGAAGAATGGAATCTTCTTAGTCGGTGCAGTTAAGATAGCGCCACTGAGGATTGCATCAATGATACCACGGGTATCTTTAATGGAGATACGTTTTCCGGTTCCATTCCATCCTGTGTTAACCAGGTATGCTTTAGCTCCGCTCTTCTCCATTTTCTTAACAAGCTCTTCAGCATATTTTGTCGGATGCAGTTCAAGGAATGCCTGTCCGAAGCAAGCTGAGAATGTAGGTGTAGGCTCTGTGATTCCACG
>CAKRVL010000076.1 GCA_934408705.1 uncultured Blautia sp.
TGGATGTTCTTAATACCCATCACGGTAACAGCGGACCATCTTTTTTCACAACATAAGTGATTATACTATAGTTACTTTCTAATTGCAACCACTATTTTTATAAAATTTCCACAGCAACCTCTCCAGAATCTCCATATAAAGTATGGCCAGCCTAATATCCCGTAAGAAAAAGCAGCTTTACCAGCAGATAACCTCACATCCGCTTTCTGTTACCAGTACAGTTACCTCCCACTGTGCTGACGGCATGCCGTCTTCTGTGCGGACAGTCCAGTCATCTTCCTCATCTGTATAAACCTGGTCACTTCCCATATTTACCATAGGTTCAATGGTAAACATCATTCCCGGCTCCATGATCACGCCACTGTTCTCTTCGGAAGTATAGCTAACCCACGGATCCTCATGAAATTCAAGTCCCACACCATGTCCGCCGATTTCTCTTACAATAGAATATCCATTCTCAAGAGCGTGCATATGAACTGCATGCCCCATATTTCCAATAGGCTCCCACGGTTTTACTTTGGAAATTCCTATTTCCACACATTCCTTTGTAACACGCACCAGCTTCTCCTTCTCAGGACTTACATTTCCAATACAGAACATACGGGAAGAATCAGAAAAATAACCATTGTAAATCGTAGAAACATCTACATTTACGATATCTCCATCCTTTAAGATTTCATTCTCAGAAGGGATTCCATGGCATACTACCTCATTAACAGATGTGCATACACTCTTTGGAAAGCCCTCATAATTCAAAGGTGCAGGGATTCCACCATGGCGGACCGTTTCTTCATGTACCCAACGGTCAATCTCCTCAGTGGAAATACCGGCTTTAATGTGCTCTGCCACATAATCAAGCACTGCGACGTTAATCTTACAGCTCTCTTTAATCTTCTCAATCTGCTCTGGAGTTTTAATCAGCTTATTCTCCAACACCGGGTAACCCTTCTGCCGTAAAAGCTCCACTTTTGCATCAAAAGCCTCATGACATTTTTTATATTTCTTTCCACTGCCGCACCAGCATGGATCATTACGTCCGATCTTTGTTGACATTCTGTTCTCTCCTTCTACCTATGACTGTCTATATAGCAGTCCGTTTCTTTTGTAAAAATTCCATATAAAATTAATTCCGTTTTTCATTTTATACTTGAAGCAGATAAATTGCAACTAATTTTACACAGACAAAAGAGCAACAAAAACAAAAAGAGTATTTATTTTCCCTTGATCTGGAAGTAAAATACTCTTTTTATTACATTCTCTTTATTACTGGGCTTTATCTGCCGAAGCATCCGCAGCTGTATTCTCATCGCTGCCGGACATGATCTTACTCAGCTCACTGATCATCTCGTCATCCTTCAGGCGGAATTTAACCTCAACACGACGGGAAGCGTCCTTATCTACATTTCCATTTGCATCCAGAATTGGATTCGCCATGGAATGTCCGTTTACTGTCAGATAATCCTGAAGATCCAGGCTCTGTGCCTCTGTCAGGAACTCGCCCTGAATATCAAGAAGATACTGTGCCACTGCAAGAGAACGCTGCTGGGAAAGTTCCAGATTGTATGCGTAATCTCCATCAGTATCAGTGTAACCATCAATGATGATCTCAGCAAGATAATTCTTGTAAGCATCCTCCATAAGAACCTTACAATAAATCGGAAGTACATTCCGAAGTGCTTCCTTACCTGCATCTGTGAGCTCAGACTCATCTACATCAAATAGTACACTTGCATCCAATGTCAAAGCTCCTGTCTGCGCGTCCAGATTAACGTTAATATTATTATTCTGGAACTCCTTCTGAAGAGCTTCTACAACCTCAGCCTTTACACCGATAATATTATCAATCTTAGTCTGCTGCTGGGTAAGAAGTGTGGTCTTCTCATCCAGATCAGTCTGCTGCTGTGCAAGAAGCGCCTGCTGCTCCTTCAGCTTGGCCTCCTGTTCTGCCAAGGTCTGTGCCAACGCAGTCAGTTTCTCATCCTTTGTCTTAATAGCACCTTCCTGTTCATCAATGGTATTCTGTTTTGCAAGAAGATCTGCCGTATACTCTGCCTGCAAAGCCAGCTTCTCATCTCTCTCCTGAATACTTTCGTCGTAGCTCTTCTGAGCCTGGAAAAGCGTCAATGACATGATCAGTATGAAAAGAAGCAGAACGCCAGCCATAACATCGGAATAGGAACGCCATACATTAAAGCCTTCATCTCCTGATTTTCTTTTTTTGCGCATGTCTATCTCCTCTTATCTGAATAAGCCGAATTTTCCTTTCTGTGCTACCTTGGAAAGTTCTTTCATATTCTTATTAATTTCCTCCAGAAGAGCCTGCTGACCTTCATTCTGCTGAGCGATCAGATTACCAAGCTTTTCTACAGAGTCATTTCTTCCATTGGCGATCAACGCTACATCTCTGGTATTAGCCGCTGTCACTTCACTAAGAAGCTTGCGCACCTGCTCCATGGTCTTATAAGAAAGCCTCTGATACTGGGCAAAGTCTTCCATCTGGACTGTAAACTCTTCTGCCATCTTCCGATTCGCCTGGAGAAGATCTGTGCCAGCCTGACCGGCAGTGCCCACTCTCTCAATAGAAGCTGCTGCTGTCTCAACATACTTCTGCATAGCCTGGTTACAGGCAACCCAGAACTTGGCTGCAGATTTCTCTGCATCCTTCAGATAATCCACAATATGCTGGTAATCCTGCTGCTGCATCTTCTGGATCTCCTGGTTCTCAGAAAGAACACGGTTAGCTGCAGACATGTACCGGGTCTGCATACCGCCCATCTCTTTCACCATATCTGTGATCGCCTTATCCTGCTTATCATAAGTCTCAGAAAGCTTCTGGCTCATAGTCTGATACATAGCAGAGGTATAAGCAGTATTCTCCTTCTGCGCCTTCTTCAGCTGATCCAATGCAATATTAAAATCACGGAACTGCATATGAAATGAATTATTCATCTGCTTTAAGAATTCGTCAGAAATTTCACGAATCGCATCCTCCTGGCATCTGGTCACAGAAGAAACCAACATATCCAGAGAATCGTTCATCTTCTGGAAAGTAGGCGTAATTACCTTCTCAAAGCTGTCTGCCATCTGCACAGAAAACTGCTCTGCCATTTGTTTCATAGCACTGGTCTGCAGCTTCTGACTTGCAAGAAGCAGGTTTCTGGACTCATTCTCAGCTGTAGGCATTACATAAGAATGGAATTTCTCCAGAAATCCCTGTAATTCCTCTGTCATAGCAGAATATTCACCCTTCATCCCAAAGGTATAAATAATAGAAAATGAGATACCATAAATAGATGTAAGGAAAGCCACCTTAATACCTTCTACAAGTGCTGCCACCGAAGAAGTCATGGCACTGTAATCTGTAGGCTGGAAATCACGAAGTCCCCAGACAAGGCCAAGGAAGGTTCCCAGAATACCGAGACTGGTAAAAATATCCGGCACCATTTCCAGAAGCTTCTTGTGGATATGGATATCCAGCTCATCCTCATTAATGAATTCCTCAATATCCCCAAGACCTTCTTTACTATTATTAATACTGTCAGTGAAGCTGTCCATCTTTTTATCCAGATATTTATCATCAAACAGCTCACCTAAATATGTAAGGTTCTTAGGATCTGTCTTCCCAGGAGTCTTAAACATGCTGTTAAGCTCATCTACTGCCCTGTGGAATGCTGTCCCCAGATTATTCATACGGAACATTCCACCAAACATTGCGATCAGATACAGGACTGCTATCACAGCAAGAAATACAAAGTTGTAAATCGTGGATGATACATTTCCTCTGCCTGCAAACAAGGTCAAAGCAGTGGTGCCTGCAAGAACCGCAACAAACAATACAGAATGTGTAATTTTTTTCTTCATTGTCTGCCTCCCCTTTTGGTGCATTTTGTGAATTTTTTATTATGGTGGTACATTTTTTTAATAATATTGCAACTTTCCAGTTTTGCAAAATACTATTTACTGAATAGTTACATAATATCACAATATTCACATAATAACAAGAAAAAACATACCCCTGATCACGGAAAAAGGATGCTGTCAGGCCTTCTTCACGTAGTCAGGGGTATTATATCATGATTCGCACCTCACGGTGCTTGACGCTGCTTCGCAGCTATCATGATCGACATTCGCCGCTCCCGATGAATAAGCTACGCTTATTCCCTCTCGCTAGTGCTCATTATATCACATTTTAAATTTTCAGGCGTAAACCTTATCTTCCTCCAGGAAGTATGCCTTGCCATCCTTTACCTCTACCAGATTAACACTGCAGTTAGGTGGCACACAGCCATGCCAGAAATGCTCCGGATCCTGATACAGATTCTGAAGCAGTGCACGTACTGCGCATCCATGAGAGGACACCAAAACCGTCTTATCTGCCAAAGATGGATCTCTGGTTTTTTCCAGCCAGAAATCTCTGGTACGATCCAGAACATCCTGGATATTTTCTCCATTTTCCGGACGCGGGAATTTCAGAGGCTCCTTAAAAAACAGATCAAATTCTTTGCAATTGGACTCCATGGTATTTCCTGTCCGCATGATATGCCCTTCCAAAACTCCAAAATTAATTTCCTGAATTCTTTTATCCGGTATAGTCGGAACATCCCGGCCGCCAAGAACCAGCTGGGCAGTCTGTCTTGCCCTGGTCAGGGGGCTTGTGAAACAGATATCAAAGTGTACATCCATCAAAGCCTCTCCGGTTCTCCTGGCAAGATCGATTCCCTCCTGGGCAAGAGGAATGTCTGCTGAACCCTGGGCCTTATGAAGGTGATTCCAGGGTGTCAGACCATGTCTTACAATATATATCAGCATCAGCTTCTCAACTCGATTCCAAGGCCTTCCAGACCATTTAAGATTTTCTTCATTGCAGCAGAAATCTCACTTTCCTCAAGTGTCTTGTCGTGATCACGGAATACAAGTGCATATGCCATAGACTTATAACCGCCCTTGATCTGGCTTCCTTCATAAATATCAAACAGCTGGTAACTCTCCAGGATTTTTCCTCCTCGCTGTACAAGGATATCCTCGATCTGCCCTGCAAGAACCTGTTTCGGAACCAGCATACTGATATCACGGGTAACAGCAGGATATTTCGCAATTCCGGTAAACTTATGGTTGAAGTTTGCAAGATCCAGAACGCTCTTAATATCAATCATAGCGATGTATGCACGATCACCGATTCCATAATTATCGGCAACCAGCGGATGAACCTCTCCAAGATAACCTACAGTAGTTCCCTCATATACCATATTTGCCTGTCTTCCCGGATGAAGGAATGTCATCTCGCTTGTAGGATCATATTGCATTTTCTTCTTCATACCGATTTTTTCGAAGAATTCCTCACAAACACCCTTCATATCAAAGAAATCGCCATTTCCGTACATACCAAGTGTGAACATTGTTTTTTCTTCCGGCAGTTCAGTAAGAGGAAGAGACTTCGGAAGATAAATATTGCCAATTTCATACAGACGAACATCCTTGTTTCTTCTGTTATAGTTAGTTGCCAGAGAAGAAAGCATTCCATTCAGAGTGCTGGTACGCATAATGCTGTAATCCTCACCAAGTGGATTACTGATTGTAATCACCTGACGAAGCTTATTATCCTCCGGAATTCTCAGCTTGTCAAACACCTTAGGGCTTTCGAAGGAGTAAGTCATACCCTCTGAAAAACCACAGTATTCTGCAATATCTCTTGCAATATTCTCGATGCGAAGCTTAAATGGCATTTTTCCTGTAGTTGCCTCGCCAGACGGCAGTGTAGTAGGAATTTTATCATATCCGTAGAAGCGGGCAACCTCCTCAGCAACATCTGCCATACAATGAATATCCTGACGGAATGTAGGCGCTACGATTTCACCTGTTTTCTCATCATAAGTAAGCTCGATTCTTGCAAGATAACCAAGCATTTCTTCTTTGGAAAGATCAGTTCCAAGAAGGCCATTGATGCGGTCTGGCTCAAATTTCACACGGGATGGTTCGCTGACCTTGTTACAAATATCAACCATGCCTCCGACTACCTCACCGGCTCCAAGCTCTTCCATTAACTGGCAGGCTCTGTCGATTGCGGCCTTTGCATTATTAGGATCAAGACCTTTCTCGAATTTACCGGAAGCATCTGTACGAAGTCCGATTCTCTTAGAGGAAAGTCTGATATTTGTTCCGTCAAAGCATGCTGCCTCAAAAAGAACTGTGTGTACATTGTCTGTGATCATAGAATTCTCGCCACCCATGATACCAGCGATTCCTACCGGTTTTTCACCGTCACAGATCATCAGTACATTCTCATCCATGGTACGTTCCTGACCATCCAATGTAACAAATTTCTCGTCTTTTTCAGCACAGCGCACAACGATCTCATGATTTGCAATTGTATCAAGATCATATGCATGCATTGGCTGTCCGAATTCCTCCATTACATAGTTAGTAATGTCTACCAGATTATTAATAGGACGGATTCCGTTAGAAGCCAGGCAGCGCTGCATCCATTTCGGAGATGGTCCGATCTTTACATTTTTTACAACTCTCGCACAGTAACGAGGGCAAAGCTCAGGCTCCTCTACAGTTACCTTTACATAGTCAGAAGCCTTTTCATCATTTCCCGTCTCTTTTACCTCAGGAGGACAGAATTTCTTACCAAAGGTAGCTGCTGCTTCTCTTGCAATTCCAAGAACACCATAGCAGTCAACACGGTTAGATGTAATTTCATATTCAAATACAACGTCATCGAGACCAAGGGCCTTAACTGCGCTCTCTCCTACCACTGCATCCTCTGGGAAAATATAGATTCCATACTCCGGAGCTTCAGGATACATTTCACGGTTGCTTCCAAGTTCTTCAATAGAGCACAGCATACCATTAGATGGTACGCCTCGAAGCTTACCTGCTTTGATCTTAACTCCGCCAGGAGTTACCTTTCCATCATGGCCTCCTGCTACGCGTCCGCCATCAAGAACAACCGGAACCTTATCTCCTTCTTTTACATTTGGTGCACCGGTTACGATCTGGGTTACTTCTGAGCCAACATTCACCTGGCAGATGATCAGCTTATCAGCATCCGGGTGCTTCTCAATCTTCTCAATCTGTCCGATCACGATTTTGTCAAGATCAGCATCAAGTCTGGTAAAACCCTCTACCTTTGTACCAGACAAAGTCATTGCATCTGTATATTCCTGTGCGGTTACATCCAGATCCGGCACATACATTTTCATCCAAGATAATGAAGTATTCATTTATTTAATCCTCTTCTCACTCTAATATTTATGATATAAGTGTCAAAAGATCTTTTGACACTCATTTGATACCCGGATTGCTACACAGCTACGCTGCTCCCGCAATCCTCCAAATCAGAACTGCTTCAGGAAACGAATATCATTCTCATAAAGCAGGCGCATATCATCAATCTCATATTTCAGAAGGGCGATACGCTCAAGGCCTACACCAAATGCAAAGCCTGTATACTCTTCCGGATCAATACCACACATACGAAGAACATTAGGATGAACAGTTCCGCAGCCAAGAATTTCAATCCATCCGGAGCCTTTACAGAAACGGCATCCCTTTCCTCCACACTTGAAGCAGGAAACGTCAACCTCTGCACTTGGCTCTGTAAACGGGAAGTGATGTGGTCTGAATTTCGTCTTGGTGTCAGGTCCGAAAAGCTCTTTTGCAAATACTTCAAGAGTTCCCTTTAAGTCTGCGAATGTGATATTTTTATCAATTACAAGTCCCTCAATCTGGTGGAAGGATGGAGAATGAGTTGCATCCACCTCATCAGAACGGAAAACACGGCCCGGTGCGATCATACGGATTGGCAGATTTCCCTTCTCCATAGTACGCGCCTGAACAGGAGATGTCTGGGAACGGAGAAGAATGGAATCTGTAATAAAGAAGGTATCCTGTTCATCTCTTGCCGGATGGTTCTCAGGAATATTCAGCTTGGTAAAATTGTAATCTGCATATTCAACTTCCGGTCCTTCTACAACCTCATAGCCCATTCCAATAAAAATACGTTCAACCTCTTCCAGTGCGATGCTATTAGGATGACGATGACCGATTCTTGATTTCTTTGCAGGAAGGGTAACATCAATAACCTCAGCCTTCATCTTCTCTTCTCTGACTGCCTCTTCCAGCTTCTGTTTAGATTCTTCCAGAAGGCTTTCGATTTTGGCTCTGGTTTCATTTACCAGCTGTCCCACCTTCGGTCTTTCTTCTGGTGATACATCCTTCATACCCTTTAAGATTGCTGTAAGCTCTCCTTTTTTACCGAGATAAGCTACACGCACATCATTTAATTTGTCCAGGCCTTCGGATTCCTCAATCCGTACTCTGGCATTCTCAGCCAGTTCCTGAAGTCTTTCTTTCATATCCATGGTTCATTTCTCCTTTATTCTTATGATCTGCCAGAGGAGCTTTGCACGCCGGATGCCGTCTGCTTTAGCAGACAAATAAAAAAGCTCCGTCCCCTTACAAAAGGGACGAAGCAACTTCCGCGGTACCACCCTGATTCCTGCATACACAGGCTCTCTCGCCACTTAACGCGCGGCAAAACGTCGTTTCCTACTGAAGATTTCAGAAACGCAGCTCCGGTGCGAAACTCAGAAATTATCTGAACTTAAGGAAGCTTACAGCCGGTGGCTTCCTCTCTCTGAAAGGAAATAATCTCCTAAAAACACCTTCCTGGCTTTTTCTCTTTCACTACTATGCCACATCAAAGTAAATCTGTCAAGAGGTTTATGATTCCTTTTTTGTGACTGTTTTCTTTTTCTCCGCTTCTTTCTCCTGGTGTTTTTTCTTCTCCTTCTCCAGTTCCTTCTCTGCTTCTTCCCGTTCCCGGCTAAGTATTTCCCTCATAGATGCCTGCGCCATTCTGAACTGCTTTTCAAAATAAGAATTAATTTCTGCTCCATACAACAGCAGATTCATACAGATATAGAGCCACAGCATAACCATGATCAGCGCAGTCAGGCTTCCGTACATATTGCTGAAGCCCGGAAACATATCAAAGTAAATAGAAAAGAAATAGGAAAACAAGGACCATCCGGCTGCGATCAGAACCGCTCCCGGCACCTGGCTCTTAAGGGTTGCCTTACGGTTAGGAAGCATCTTGTATAAAATCAGAAAAACAAGAAACAATCCAGCAAAAACCATCGCTGTCCTCGCACCGATCACCTTCCCGATCACTCTTCCGAGAAAAGGCATATATTCTCCCGCCACTATCTGGATCTGATTACCAAGAACCAACAAAAGCAGGCTGGCAATAATAGCGATTCCAAACATAAAAGTATAAATCACTGCATATAACCTGGTCATAAGCCAGTTACGAGTCTCCTTCACATGATAAATAGTATTCAGACCATTCGTCAGAGACTGCATAGCCTTCCCGGCTGACCACAAGGCCATAATAGCGGAAATAGGCACCACCGCTGTACTTCTCCCATACACCTCAGATACGAT
Source organism: uncultured Blautia sp. (assembly GCA_934408705.1). GTDB lineage: Bacteria > Bacillota > Clostridia > Lachnospirales > Lachnospiraceae > Blautia_A. The sequence goes on from CAKRVL010000076.1 coordinate 9,451, forward strand.
AGTCAGTACAAAATTCTGTATATTATGTGGCACAAACGCCCTGATGGTCTCACTGACCATATTATATGTCAAAGGTGTATAACGGATCATAGTAGTGAGAAACAGAATAAACGGAATAAAAGACATTATCAGAAAGTACGCCGCCTGCGCCGCATACGCCCCTACATGATCTCCATTTGCCCTGTTCATGAAACCAAGCAAAAGCTGGAGAACACTCTGTTTTTCTTTATTCTTATCCATACGATTGCTCCTGTTACATTTTCGTAATCATTTTTTGTATCATATCACGAAACAGGTTTTCTGTCTACTTTTTCCTATTACATTGCTATTTTCTGCCATTCTTCCAGTGTAATATTATTGAAAAAATAGTTCAGGATTTCGCGCCAGCCATATCCCAGCTTCGCCATCTCATTTGCCCCATTCTGACTCATTCCAACACCATGGCCATAGCCTTTTCCGAGGATCTGTACGCTCTGTCCAGCCTCTGTTTTCAATTCGAAATATGCACTTGGCAAAAGCTTCCCTCCGGTTATAACGGTTCCATCCTTTTCCGTAATAGAAAGAGTCTGTGGCGAAAAGAATTCCCGTATCTTATATTCCCCCTCAAGGTTCACATTTCCCTTCTCCGTGAAAAGATCTACTCCCGTTACCGCTCCGCTGTTACTTTTTTTAACAATCTGAATTCCTTTCAGAGTACATGAGCCATCAATGTCCTGAAGGCGGCCTTCCAGGATTTCCCAGGGAATTTCCACATTCCAGCTGCTCCAGGGTGTATCCTGGTCAAAATCACACTCCACGCTCTTCAGGTAAGAAGCTGCTTTATCAGCACCCCATATTTCATCCGTGCTGGTCATGCCTGCAGATGTGGAGAAATAGTAGGCAGTAACAGGCTCTCCATTCTGACACATAATCACTCCTTTTGTAAGTCGAACTGCCCGGTTTGTTTCCTCATCTCCCTGCAAATTTCCATAAACCTGATAATTCACACTGTCATCCACATCCGCACCAGATTCTTTTTCCAGATGCTTCTCTTTCAGCTGGCAAACGGCATAAGTTCTGGCACACACAGCCTGTGCCATTAAAGCCTGCTCATGATAAGAAGCCGGCATTTCACTGGGAACAACACCCTCCAGATATTTTTCCAGAGGGAGCTGATTAATAAGCAGCAAACCTCTGTCTGTTTTTCTGATTTCCAAAGTTCCGTAATAAAGAGGTATACCCCGGGTTCTTGAAATAGACAGAACCTTTATACCGTCATCTTCCCCGTTAATAACCACAGCTTCTTTTTCAAGCTCCGGAGAATCCGGAGTATAAGTATATTCCTCCCCCTTATACTTTATGGTTACAGATGGATGGTAATATGATTGCCAGGAAGAATCTGTAAGCAGCACCCTGATGGACGGTTCTTCTGCCTTATTATTTTTTGTTACTTCCTCACTTTTTATTTTTTCATCAGTTTCTCTTACCTCTTTTTTTTCCCGATTCACCTCTGCTGCTTTTCCAAGGAGTAAAAGCCATCCCAAAAGTACAATAAGAAAATAATTCATTCCATAAAAAAATCTGGTCTTCTTCATGCTAAAAGTATATGAAGAAAACCAGACAAAAATATCAATATTCTTAATTATTATTTCACGCCAAATTTATACGCAGTGAAAGACTCATATCTCTCTCCAGCTTCCAGTATCGGTGAATGGAATGCCTCTACATTTATTGCATTAGGCTCAACCTGAGTCTCAAGACAGAAGCCTTCTCTCTGGTTATATACATGTCCATTCTTACCCTTCTCATCGATTACAAAATTACCTGCATAGAACTGGACACAGGGACAATCAGATATTACGTCCATAGTGATTCCGGAGATCTCGTTATAAGCCTCGGCAATGATCCTTCTGTTACCCTTGGCATAATTATCTGTCACATAGTTATGATCATATCCGCCAGTAAACTTCAACTGCTGGAAATCTGTCTCAATCTCCTGACCAATCTTCTTCGCCTTATTGAAATCCATAGGAGTACCCTCTACTGCTGCATACTCACCTGTAGGAATAGAGAACTCATCTACAGGATTATAATCTCTGGCATGGATTGTCAAATATGTATCAAGCACCTTACCACTTCCCTCTCCGGTAAGATTAAAGTAAGAATGGTTTGTCATATTCGCCACAGTAGCCTTATCACAGACTCCGTTATAATATATCTGTAAAGTATTATCCTCAGTAAATTCATATGTAACAGATACCTGGAATTCACCTGGGAAGCCATTCTCTCCGTCCGGACTGATTCTGGAAAAAGTAATCTCATTCTTATCAGCATCAGTATTCTTCACAGTCCAGATCTTCTTCTCAAAGCCATCAGGTCCACTGTGAAGATTATTATCATTCTCATTCTTACAAAGCTGGTATTCTTTTCCGTAAATAGAAAATCTTGCTCCCGCAATACGATTACCGCTTCTTCCAATGATCGCACCAAAAAAGCAGCCGTTCACCTCATACTGCTGAACATCATCATACCCAAGCACTACATCCGTAAGCTTCCCATCCTTATCCGGAACACAAAGCTTCACAAGAATAGCTCCATAGTCCATCACTTCTGCATAAGCACCGGACTTATTCTCCAAACGATATAATGTAACCTCCTCACCAGAGGTTAATTCTCCAAATTTTCTTGCTGTAACGCCCATGTAATCTGCCTCCCTGTCCTAAAAAATCCCAGAATGCCGTTCCCTTTCTTTTGACGCCTAGCGAACCGCTAGGTGGGTATCCTCAACAGGACTTCTGCCTACCACGACGAGAGGTCTGACATCCGTACTGCGATCTTGGATTCCCTTGATGTCAATGTAGGTTCAAAAATAAAAGGGGCCTCGCACATCCCAGGATTC